>JAUNWB010000125.1 GCA_030540535.1 Elusimicrobiales bacterium | reverse complement strand
GGGCGAACGTCCAAACGTGCAATAGCTCGGGGGACAAGGTGTAAGGGGGGCAATATGAAGACGTTGGGGGTAACGGCTCTGGCGGGCGCGCTTATGCTGTGCGCCGCGCCCATGTGGGCCGCCATTATGATATACCCGAAGTTTGTCGACTTCGGCCAAACCGCGCGCGTGCAGGAAATGACGCTGGTAAATCCCAGCCCGGAAGAAACGGTTGCTTACCGCGTCCGCTTCAAATACGCGCGCCAAAACCCGGACGGCACTTATACGGATGTGGACCAGCCGGGTTTTACCACCGCCAAAGATTTGGTCCGCTTCAGCCCGCGTTCCATTACGCTGGCGCCCGGCAAAAGCCAGCGCGTCAAACTGCTCCGGCGTATTCCGGCGGATACGCCGCCGGGCGAATATACGGGCTACATCGTGTTTACCCAAATCCCGGATGAAAAACCGCTTCAAAAAGCGTCTTCTTCCGCCGCGCCGGGCGTACGGATTGAGCTGACCGCCATTCCTTCTTTTTCCATTCCCGTTGTTTTAACGCACGGCGAAACAAAGCCGGACGTGCCGGAACTTTCGTTCTTAGGCCTTCACACGCCGGAGCCGGGCAAACCGCTGGCGCGGGTGCGTTTGGCACGCAAAGGCGGTGCGGAAATTCCGCAGTCGCGCACGTTGCGCGGCGATATCAGCGTATGGGCGGACGGCCGTCTGGCCGGGGTTATCAAGGGCAAGTATTTGCTGGCCGGGAACCCGTATGTGGACGCAGCCGTCCCGCTGGATCCGGCCGTGGCCGCGCCGGGTACTGCGGTTGAAATTTTATTTACCGAACCTTCCGAGCAGGACGGCGCGGACGTTTCGCGCGTACTGGCGCGCGCGGAGGGGAAACTGTAAGGGGCGCGTATGAAGCGTTTTCTCCGCGCGGCGCGCAGGTGGGTGTTGTCCGTGGGACTGCCGCTTTTGGCGGCGGCCGCCTGGGGCGCGCCTCAAGAGGGGGAAATGCTGGTGGTGGGCGTACTGCTGGACGGCGCGCTTGTCAGCGAGGGCACCGAAGTTGCGTACCGGGACGGGGATGTATATGTACCGGGAAGTTTTTTTGCTTCGGTATTGGAAACTAGTTTAAAGCCGGGGCCCGGAACAAGCTGGACGGGCTGGATATACGAAGAATCCAACCGGGTGGAAATCGACCCGGAATCCAAAACGGCGCGGGTAGGAAAGGCGGAGTTTCATATGAAGGAGAAAGACCTTTTGTACCGGGACGGGGAGTTTTATTTCCGTACGGATTTTATCGGCCGGGCGATGGATTTAAATTTTGCGTTTGATTACGCTTCCCTGTCGCTTCGCGTGCGTCCGCTGGGCGGCACGCTGCCCGCGCAGGAAGAAGCGTCCAAAGAACGCCGCCGCCGGATTTTCGACATCGGCCGCACCGCCGAGGACGCAAAGAAAGAAAAACCGTGCGTGCGGGATTCCGCTCCGTTCCAGGCTCCGTTTTTGGATTTGGCCGCTCGCTATAATATCAGCCGGGATGAAAACGGCTCCCGGGACAGTTTTTTAGGCTACAGCGCTAACGCCTTTGCGGTGACCGGCGGTTTTGACACCGAAGCGTACGTGTACGATATGGATAATAACTCCCCCGCCACGATTGCGCTTAAAACCAGCCGTTACCAGGCGGACGGGAAAATGCTGGGGCTGTTTCAGCAATTTGAAGCCGGCGATATTTTGTCTTTCAGTAATCCTGCGGTCAACTTTGCGCAAAAGGGCAGAGGGTTCAAATTTTCTTCGCGCGCGCAGGACTTGTCCGAAAGCAAAACGTTTAACATCCGCGATGCGCTGCCTTTGGGGTGGGACGTGGAACTCTACCGCGGGGACGAACTGATGGGGTACCGCAGTGCGGGGGCGGACGGGTTTTTCGAATTTACGGATATTCCTCTGCTGTTGGGTGAAAACCGTTTCCGGCTGGTGTTTTACGGTCCGCAGGGGCAGCGGCGCGAACGGGAAATAAATTATTTTTTTATGGGCGGGCTGGTAGATAAGGGCACGTGGGACGTGCAGGCCGGGTTTATGGAAAAGAACAAATATCTGATTGAAACCCGTAAAGACGTGCCATCTTATTCCCAGGGTTATAACGGCCAGCTGTCCGTTGCGTACGGCGTGTCGGACGCGCTTACTTTCAGCGCGGGCGCGTTATACGATTCCGTCCCGGTGCTGGAGCCGGGCGGATTTACCCGCCAGGATAAATTTTTCGCTTCCGCAGGCGCGGCCGCCGCGCTGGGCGGCATGTTTTTCAACCTGCAAAGCATATACGACCCGCGCGAAAACGCCGCTTCGGCGGACGCTTCCTGGCAAACTGCCTGGCGGGGGTGGGATTTATTCGCCCAAAACATTTATTACGACGGCGTGCTGACCGAACGCAACGTTTGGGGCGATTCCCGCATTACCAACGATACGCTCTTCCGTTTAAATAAAACCTTGCGCTATCATACGTTTACGCTTCCCGTAAATTATACTTTCCGCCGATTTACCACCGAAAACCGGGACCAACAAATCGAACATACGCTCGGCCTTTACAAAACCGTTTGGCAGGGGTGGTATTCGGCTCTTTCGTACCAGTATATTTCCGGCCTAAACGGGGCGGATTGGAATGTGCTTCATATGGATGTAAACCGGGCCGCGCCGGGGTATTCCGTGCGTGCGGACGCGTCGTACGATTTTATTTACAGCCGGATACGGGACGTAGGCGTCAGCGCGTATAAAGATTTAACTTCCCGTTTAAACGCCGGGCTTTCGTACCGCCGGGCTTCGCTGGCGGACGAGCGTTCTTCGTACGAAAACCGCTACGGCGGGAGTTTGAACTGGAAAACGCGTTTTGGATATTGGAGTTTGGATGCGGGGTGGTCGGATTCCCGCGCGTACTACGCATATGTGGGGGTGAATTTGTCTTTTGTGTACGATAAGTTTACGCGCTCCGTACACTCATCACCCGATAAACTGTACGGCACAGGCGCCGTATCGGCCGATGTATTTATGGACGAAAATTTGAACGGCGTGCGGGACCCCGGCGAACAAGGTTTAGAAAACGCTACCCTGCACTTTACGCCCGCGGCCGAGGAGCCGGAGCAAACGCTGACGGATGAATCGGGCCGCGCGTTTATTACCAAAATGCGTCCGCACCGGGAATATACGGCCCTGTTGGACGTAAACAAATTGGACGGTGTTTTTAGTACGCTTAACGGCGCGGAACAGACGTTTGAAGTTCGCCCCGGACAGATTGTAAAGCTGTCTTACCCGTTATCCGGCGCGGGCGATATTGAGGGCACGGTATTTTTAAACCGCGGCGGCACGACGGAACCCGCGCGCGGCGTCATCCTCCGGCTGACGGACGAAAAAACGGGGAAAGAAGTTTCGTCCAAAATTTCGGAATTTGACGGATATTATTTGTTTGAGGGACTGCCGTTTGGCCGTTACCGTTTGGAAGCGGACCCGGCCCAAATGCGGGAACTGGGGCTTTCGGCGCCGCCCGCTAAAGAAGTGCGGGTGGAACGGCACGAACAAATAACCGTTTACGATTTGACGGTTTCCGGGCAGGATGCAACGGCCCGAAAACCGGGTGCGGGAAAGAATCATGCGGCATATAACGTGCCGGCAGAAACACCCGTACAACTATAAAAGGAGAATGGGGTATGAAAAAAACAATAACAGCCGCGCTGGCTTTACTGATGTTAAGCGGTGCGGCGGGGGTATACGCGGCGACGGCCGGGCCGGCGACGGGTAACGCGCAGGTGGTGATTATCGCTCCGCTTACGCTGACGCATAACTCCGGGGCCAAGTTGGATTTTGGCAACGTCATTAACACCACTGCGGGCACCGTAACGGTGGCCGCCAAGGACGGTTCGGTAACCACCAGCGGCGTGACCGGGCAAAACGGTACGACGACGGCGGACCAGTTTACCGTAACGGGCGCCAACGGTATTCCGTTTACGGTTTCCGCTCCGTCCACCATTACGGTAACCAGCGGGGCCAATAATATGACGATTAACTCGGTAACGAGTTTCTGCGGTACAGGGGCGACTTCTTCGTGTGTGGCTTCTTCCGCCGGTACGGCCGTAGGCGTGGGCGGCACGCTGGCCGTTTCCGCCGCGCAGGCGGTGGGTATGTACACGGGCACGTATACGCTGTCCATTACGTATTAAGTGAAATGTTAGCTCCGGGGATCTATTCCCCGGAGCCGATAAAAGGAAACGGACCATGCGATATATAACTGTGTTGTTCATTTTGTGTTTGGTTTGCGTCCGCGCGTTTGGATTGCAAATTACTACGTATCCGACGATTCAATTCGGGAGCATTTCATACGGCTCCTCCGTTTCCACGGGCAAAAACAGCGTTACCGTATCGCCTTCCGGCACGGTAAGCACCGCCGGGTCGGGCGGTATTGTTACGCAAACGGGCGGCGCGGCGGGCAAAGTTGCTTTTAAGTCCACCGGCGTATTGGAGTTGTTGGTCAACGTCCGCGTGGCCGCCTCCACCCCGCAGGTGATTACGACACCCGGGTGCGGCAGTATTACCGTAAATAATTTTGTGCTGGCGGGCTCCTTAAATTTATTAACGCTTACTTTTTTATTGGGGGCCGCCGAAACCACCGTCGGCGCGACGATGACGGTAAATAATATTACGGGTTATAACTGCACCATCAGCGGCATGGTAAACGGCGCGCTGGCGTACAGTACGTTGGCGGGGGACACCAATCCCAACACGCCTTTAAATGTAAACATTTCCGTGAATGTACTTCCGCCGCCGTTAACGTTAAAACACAGCGACGGAGCTTCTTTAAATTTCGGTACGCTTTGCCGCGGAAGCGCCACGCAGACGCTGACCGTGGCGGCGGACGGGACGGCTTCCGGCTCCAACTTGGTCTGTCCGGCGCAGGGATATTCGGCGGACCAGTTTAAAGTGGACGGCTATAACGGCGCGTCTTTTTCCGTATCTTCCATTAGCAGCATCCAGCTGACCAACTCCGCCGACGGCACTAAACTGACGGTGGATAATTTTGCACCGTCCTGTTCTTCCAACTGTATTATTTCCGCCAACGATTTTTATATTCTGCGCGTCGGCGGCCGTTTGACGGTGCCTGCTTCGGCCACCACCGGCACG
>JAUNWB010000124.1 GCA_030540535.1 Elusimicrobiales bacterium | reverse complement strand
GGTGACGAACACTTCCCCGTGCTGGTAGGGGCTCATGGTGCCGGGGTCCACGTTGATGTACGGGTCGCACTTAATCATGTTGACGCGCAGGCCGTTTAACTGCAAAAGTTTGCCGATGCTCGCGCCGGAAATCCCTTTGCCGAGCGAACTGACCACGCCGCCCGTGATGATGATGAATTTAGACATAGTTGTTTCTCCTTGGTAAAAATAAAAATTCGTTGGCTGCGGGGGATTTTTTTCTTCCCGGTTCGCCAAAAAGAGGAAGCCCCGCCGGGGGGCGGGACTTCTCTTTACTTTGTAAAGTGCTGTTTAAAGTATTCTTCGGCCGCTTTTAAATCGGCCTCGGTGTCGATGGCCGGTCCGCCGGGTTCGATTTCCACGCACTTGATTTTCATGCCGTCTTCCAGAGCGCGGAGCTGTTCCAGCTTTTCCAATTTTTCCAGCGGGCTTTGCGGCAGGGATACAAAGCGGTCCAGCGCCTCTTTTTTATACCCGTAAATGCCGCAGTGGTGCCAGTAGGGCACGTTTTTGTTTTCGTCCGTAATTTCCCGTTTAAAAGGTACGCGCGAGCGCGAAAAGTACAGCGCGCGGCCGTCTTTGGCCAGCACCGCTTTCACGCAGTTGGGGTTATCGATTTTGGCGTCGTCTAAGGTGGCGGTGACAGCGGTGGCGATGTCGCACGACG
This sequence comes from Elusimicrobiales bacterium, assembly GCA_030540535.1. Classification (GTDB taxonomy): domain Bacteria; phylum Elusimicrobiota; class Elusimicrobia; order Elusimicrobiales; family Elusimicrobiaceae; genus Avelusimicrobium. The sequence goes on along the minus strand of JAUNWB010000124.1, from coordinate 4,461 downwards.
GGTCGTCCGCCAAAAGGCGTGCCACTTTGGTAATGGTTTCCGGGCGGATGAACGGCTCGTCGCCCTGGACGTTAATAATAAATTTTTCCGGGCGGTTCTGCGCGGCTTCAAAAATGCGGTCCGTTCCGCTTTGGCAGGACGCGCTTGTCAAAATGGCTTTGGCGCCGAATTTGGCCGCGGCTTCCTGCACTAAAGGCGATTCGGTGGCGATAATCACTTCGCCCAGGCCAGTCTTCAGGCACGCTTCGTATACGTGCTGGATGACGGGTTTGCCGCAGAGGTTCTTTAAAATTTTACCGGGCAGACGCGAGGAACCAAAGCGCGCCGGGACGGCGATTAAAAAGTCGCTCATTTGGGCAAAACTCCTTCGATTTCTTCGCGCGTGGTGGTGGCGGTGCCGGATTTTTCCACCACGATTCCCGCCGCATAGTTGGAAATAACGGCCGCTTCGCGCAAGGTAGCCCCCGCGGCCAAGGCGAGCGTCAATACGGAAATAACGGTGTCGCCCGCGCCGGTAACGTCGTACACTTCGCGCGCGGTGGCGCGGACGGTGTAGGGTTCTTTTTTGTCTTTTTCAAACAAAGTCATGCCGTCAGCGCTGCGGGTGATTAAAATGGATTCGGCGTCCAGCATTTTCAAAATTTTATCGCCCAAATTCAAAATGGCTTCTTCGCCGGCTTTGGGGGATTCGCCCGCGCCTTCCCACGCTTCTTTGGTGTTGGGCGTCATGCAGGTGATGTTTTTATATTTTCTAAAGTTATCGATTTTCGGGTCCACGCATACGGGGATATTGTGTTTGCGGCAGGTGTCGATAATGGTTTGGATGTTTTGGTCCGAAAGCATCCCTTTGCCGTAGTCGGACAAAATAACGCCTTTGGCGGTTTTTACGGCCAGTTCAAAACTTTTCATGCACGTGGAGGCCACGGAGGGGGAGATTACTTTTTTGCTTTCGCGGTCGAAGCGGACGATTTGCTGCTGGTCGGCCATCACGCGGATTTTTTGGGTGGTGGGGCGGTCCGGGTCTTCGGCCACGCCGTAGATGTTGACGTTTTTCTCGCGCAGGAAACCTTTTAACATTTCGCCGCCCAGGTCCTGCCCGACGACGGACACCATCACGGGTTTGGCGCCCAGCGCGGCCAGGTTTACGGCCACGTTGCCCGCGCCGCCGGCGACGAAAAATTCTTTTTTCACGTCCACTACCGGCACCGGGGCTTCCGGCGAAATGCGGCTGACGGAACCTTTAATAAAATGGTCCAGCATGATATCGCCTACGACGATAATTTCCTTTCCTTCAAAATTTTTCAAAATTTCTTTCAAACGTTTGGTGGTTGCTTGCATGGTTGCTCTCCCGTTTGGTTTATTGTTTTATTATATCTTTAATTTCGTTTGTATTCCAGTAATTCCGCCGACACGCTGCCGATGAACACTTCCGTCTTCATTTTTACGGGCATTTTGTATTCGTCGTCCGTCAGCCATACTTTCAAACTTTTGCCTTTGCTTACAAAAATTCCTTCGCCCCTAAACTGCGGCTCCACTACGATACAGTCGAATTTTCCGGCGGCCGTTTTGACCGTTTCTTTTTTAAGCACTTTTACAATGAGGGGATATTGTTTTTCGCGGTTGATAATGTCAAACACCACGTCTTTTCCCACTGTCAGTTCCTGCGCGCGCACGAAATATAAAGAGGTCAGCATATCAAGCACCGGGATTTCCAAGCTGCCGGAAATTACGCGCGGCTCTTCCTTTTTTTGAAGCTCCCCGTAATAAGCGTGGTTGTCGTAGTCAAACGCCAGCCATTCGTCGCGCTTATAGGTGCCTTCGCGTACGCTTTGGGAGTAGCCGAGCGAGTAAAAATTTTCCGCGTCCAGCCAGGAATAGTTTACGTCGCGCACTTTAAAAAACGGGTCAATGACGGAAGCCGAAAACGCCGTGGTTTGGATAACGTACGCCGTCCGGCCGTTAATTTCCGCCGTTCCGCGCGTTTTGATGTACGCCGTACCCGCTTTGATAAACGAGTAATACAGGCCGTATTTCAATTCTTCACCCGCCCACGGTGCCGTTTGGCGGGCGGGCGTGACGGGTTCGTACGCAAACGGGCTTAAGCGGCGGTTTTCCAGCGGGATGGTTTCTTCGTCTTCAAAAGAAGGCTTGTCCGGCGCGGGAACGGTTAAGGTTTGGCGTGCGCGCGCGGCGGAAATTTGGTCTTGGGGGGAGAATACGGGTGCGGTCTGGGGTTGTTCTCCTCCGGCGGTTTCCCCGGCGCATTCTTCTTTTTCTTCCAAAACGGTGTTTTGGGCGGGCGTTTCTTGCGCGGCGGGGGGGATTGCATCCGTTTGCGGCGTTTTTTCCGGCGCGGGAACGTCCTCGTTTTGGGTAACTGCGGGCGGCGTGGCCGGGGCTGCCGGACATTCTGTTTTATAAACGGGTTTTGCGGCGCAGGCCGCCAGCCACAGCGCAAGGGATAAAACCGTCAGGTTACGCAGCATGGTTCCGCTCCGCATGTTTTAGAATGAAGCGTGCGGCGTTTAACAGGTTGGAAGCCGCCTTGGCGGGGCGCATATCCGGGTATTTTTTCAAATGGTTTTTGCCGTTGGCGGTGGTGACGAGAACCGGGGTAAACCCGATGGCACGGCCGAATTCCACGTCCGCCTTTTTGTCGCCCACCATATAGGAGCGTGCCGGGTCGATATGATACTTTTTAATCAGTTTCAGTCCCAATGCGGGGGCGGGCTTGCGGCAGCTGCACTGCTCGTCCGGCGCGTGCGGGCAGAAAACGATTTCCTCTATTACGGCGGGTTTTAACAGTTTCAGCATACGCGCATGAACAGCGTTTACTTCTTTTTCGGTAAAATAGCCGCGGCCGATGCCGGATTGGTTGGAAACGATGAAAAATTTATAACCCGCTTTTTTAAGTAACGCAAGCGCGGCCGCCACGCTTTTATAAGGGCGTACTTTGGCCGGGTCGCTTAAATAGGTGCCGGGCTTTTCGTGGATGAGCGTGCCGTCGCGGTCGAAAAAAACGGCTTTTACAGGGGCGGTCATACGCGTTCCTCCGGGTGGGCCTTCAGATAGGCGTTGCCCTCGGCTTCGCGTTTCCAGCGGTTGTGCGCCCACAGCCAGGAGGCGGGATCGGCGCGGAGCCAGTCTTCGTAATAGCCGACGAGTTTTTTGGTAAATTGGCGTACGTTATCCATGCTGTATTCGGCGGGGGGATATAGCGGGTCCATTACTTCGGAAACGACGCACCCGTCGTTTTCCCGCCACACGCGCACCGGGAATACGGGCACCTGCATTTTAATGGATAAAAGAGCCGTGATCGGCGAGAACGCCGCCGTGCGGCCCATGAACGGAATCCACATTTCGCCGGAAACGGTGTTTTGGTCGAACAAAATACCGAGCATTTTTTTCTTTTTCAGCCACCGCATGCAGGCGAAAAAGGGTTTGTCTTCGTGGTTGCTGTAGAATGTGCGGCCCGTAAAAATGTTGCGCAGACGGTTGGTTTCTTCGTCGATATACGGGTTGTCCACGCGCTGCGCGAGTACCGCTTTGTCCACGCCGTACACCGCGCCCGCCAGGCCGAACGCTTCCCAGTTGGTAAAGTGGCCGATGTGGATAATCCCGCCCGTGTTGTTTTGCGCGTTTAACATTTTTTCCGCGCCGATAATGCGGGAATGTTTTTTAAATTCTTCGGGCTTCATGCCGGTCAGCTTAATAAACTCGGCAAAAATGGCCCCCATGTTGCGCCAGGATTCAACGGCGATTTGGCGGCATTCTTCGGGCGATTTTTCGGGAAAGGCTTTTTGAATGTCGCTCACGGAACGTTCAAAACGTTTGGGCATAACAAAGCGGACGGAGCCGGTGGCTGCCCGGCCGATGCCTACGGCCATGCGGTACGGAATTAACCGGAAAAGCACGCAAAAAACTTTGAGTGCCAAATATTGTAAATAATGAAGAGGGGTTTTTTGAAAGCGTGTGTTTGCCATATCCCCATTATACTAATTTTCGTCTGCGGGCCAAGCCCGGAAATGGTAAAATATCTAAAACTATTTTTAAGGACCGTTTTATGGATTTACTTAAACTCAAAGAAGATTTGGAACAAAATATGTTGGGCCGCGGCGTTTTGAAGGCCGCCTCGGTTTTGTATGGGCTGGGCGCTAAGTTCAATCTGGCCGCGTATGAAAACGGGTGGAAATCCTCAAAAAGCGTCAATTCGCGCGTGGTGTGCATCGGCAACATTACGGCGGGCGGAACGGGCAAAACCACGGCCGTTTTACTGGCCGCCACCACGCTTGCCAAAGAAGGCGTGCGCGTGGCCATCGTTTCGCGCGGATACAAGCGGCAGCAAAAGTCCGACGGACCCGTCGTTCTTTTTGACAACCCGGACGCCGACTGGCGGCTGGCCGGCGACGAACCTTTTATGTTGAGCCGCGTGCTGAGCCCATATAAAGTGCCTGTGGTTAT
>JAUNWB010000123.1 GCA_030540535.1 Elusimicrobiales bacterium | reverse complement strand
TTTAATGAAATATGTGGACGCCAAACGCCAAAAACACACCGCGGGCATCCACCCCACGGCCGTCATCAGCCCGAACGCCAAGCTGGGCGAAAACGTTTCCGTCGGAGCGTATACCGTTATTGAAGACGGCGTGACCGTCGGCGACAACACCGTCATCTTCCCGCAGTGCTACATCGGCAAAGACGTTACCGTCGGCAAAAACTGCTATATTTATCCGCAGGTCGTCATCCGCGAAGACTGCGTGCTGAAAGATTACGTCGTCCTGCAGGCCGGGGCCAAAATCGGCTCGGACGGGTTCGGATTTGCTTTCCATGAAGGACGCCACCAAAAAATCCCGCAAATCGGCAACGTGGTGCTGGGCAACGATGTGGAAATCCAGTCCAACACGTGTATCGACCGCGCGAAAATTTCGTCCACCGTCATCGGGGACAACACAAAAATAGACAACCTCGTCCAAATCGGCCACAATGTGCGCATCGGCATGAGCAGCATTCTCTGCGCGCAGGTGGGCGTGGCGGGCACCACGGATATCGGCAACGGCGTCGTACTGGCCGGGCAGGTGGGCCTCGCCGGGCATATGAAAATCGGCGACCGGGCCCAGGTGGGCGCGCAATCCGGCGTAATGAGTTCCATCCCCGCCGGGCAGACCTATTTCGGCTACCCCGCCATGCCTAAAAAAGAAGCCTTCCAGCAGCTGGCCATTCTGCGCAAACTGCCGGAAATGAACAAAGAATTTAAAGCGTTCAAAAAACAACTGAACGAAGCGAAAAACCTCTCGTTTTTCGGAAAACTTAAAAAATTGTTAGGACTGTAATTATGAGAAAAACCCTCGCTTCCGAAGCCGTCGTAAAAGGGATCGGCCTGCACACGGGCGTACCCGTTACGATGACGTTCAAACCCGCCGACAACGGCATTACGTTTTTGCGCACGGACCTGCCCAATGCCAAACCCATTTTGGCGCATGCGGACAATGTAGGCTCCACCCTGCGCGGAACCAATTTAATTAACGACACCGCCGAAGTGTGGACGGTGGAACACGCGCTGTCTGCGCTGCACGCCTTGGGCATTACCGACGTGGCCGTGGAAATGGACGGCCCCGAACCGCCCGTTACCGACGGCGCCAGCGATGTGTTTGCAGACGCCCTCGCCAAAGCGGGCGTAAAAGAACTCGGCTCCGAACAGCCGGCACTCAACATCAAACAAAAAATCACCTATTCGTGCGGGGACATCTCTTACACCGCCGAACCGGCCGACAAACTGACGTTTACCTTTTTATTTCTGCACAAACACCCCCTGGTGGCGCGGCAGGAATACACGCTGGAATTTACGCCGGAAAACTATTTAAAAGAAATTTCCCGCGCCCGCACGTTCGGGTTTGAAGAAGAACTGGCATTTTTGAAAGCGCACGGCCTTGCCAAAGGCGGGAATTTGGAAAACGCCGTTATCGTGGGTAAAGACAAATTCGTCAACGAACTGCGCTACCCGGACGAACTCGTCCGCCACAAAATTTTGGACCTCGTGGGCGATTTAAGCCTTACGGGCCGCAAATTGCCGCCGCTTAAAATCACCTGTACCCGCGGCGGGCACAAACACAACGTTATTTTCGCCAAAATTCTTTTGGCCAATTCGGAGGACAAATGAGCGCCAAATCCGCCAATTTGAAAGATTTTTTAACGCTTCCCGTGTTGGAAACGTTTGACCAGGAAAAAATAAAAGCCAACATTCCCCACCGCGAGCCGTTCCTTTTAGTGGACGAAGTGCGCGTGCTGGAACCGGGTAAAAAATACCTGGGTATCCGCCACGTACGCGCGGACGAATACTATTTTAAAGGCCATTTCCCGGGCAAACCCGTCATGCCGGGGGTGCTGGTTGTAGAAAGCATGTCCCAGGCGTTCGGCGGAGCCATTATGAGCGACATTTCCAAAGGGAAAGGGATTCCGCTTTTTCTAAGTATTGACGAAGCCAAATTCCGCGGCATGGTCCGTCCCGGCGACACGCTGGAAATGCCCATCGAAGTATTGCGCCTTGGTAAAATTTCCAAAATTTACGCCGAGGCTTACGTCAACGGCAAGCTCTGCACGCAGGCGACGCTTAACTTTATTTTAGGAGAATCTTCCCATGACTAACATCCACCCCACCGCTATTATCGACCCGGCCGCCAAAATCGACCCCTCTACCGTTGTAGGCCCGTACACCGTCATCGGGGCGGACGTAGTCATCGGCAAGAACAACCACATCGGTCCGTTTTGCGTCATTGAAAACACCACTATGGGCGACGGCAACGACATCATCGCCAGCGCATTTATCGGCGTAAAACCGCAGGATTTGTCTTATAAAGACGAACCCACCCGCGTCACCATGGGCAACGGCAACAAAATCCGCGAGTGCGTCACCATCCACCGCTCCACCGATTTAAACTCCCCCACCTCCATTGGCAACAACTGCCTTTTGATGGCAAACGCGCACGTCGCGCACGACTGCCACCTGGGCAATAACATCATTATCGCCAACTCGACGGGTGTGGCCGGCCACGTAATTGTGGAAGACCGCGTCGTCATGTCCGGCATGGTGGGGATTCACCAGTTTGTACGCGTGGGCACCATGGCCATGCTCTCCGGCGGCGCCATGCTCCCGCTCGACATTCCGCCTTTCTGCATCGCACAGGGTGAACGGGCGCGCCTGGTAGGACTCAACATTGTAGGCATGCGCCGTGCGGGCCTGGCGCGCGAAACCATTATGGAAATCAAACGCGCCTACAAAACGCTGTTCAGAAGCGGCAAACGCCTCTTGGAAGCGTGCGAAGAACTGGAAGCCAAAAAACCGTGCGCCGAAGTTCAGCACATGATTGATTTTTGCAAAGCCTCCAAACGCGGCGTGGCCCCGGCCAAACGCAAAATGAACGAGCATGACGACGAATAAAATCGGCCTGATTGCCGGCGAAGGCAAAATGCCCGTATACATCGCCCAAAAAGCTCACGCCAAAGGGTTTGAAGTGTACGTCGCCGGCGCAAAAGGCAACGCCAAAGAAGAAGATTATAAAGACTGCGCCCGCGTGTTCCAAGCATTCCGCCTGGGGCAGCTGGGCGCGGGAATCCGCTTCTTCCGCGAACACGGCGTAACGCGCGTAGTCATGGCCGGCAGAGTGCAGCACACGTCCATTTTTTCCAACCTAATGCCGGATTTGCGCGGAGCGAAATTTTTGGCTTCCTTAAAAAATATGCAAACCAAAAACATTCTCTCGCGCGTGATGGACGAATTTAAAAAAGACGGTATCGAATTTACCAATTCCGCCCTGTTCCTGGAAGACTTTATGCCCCAGCCCGGCGTATTATCCGCCCGCAAACCGACGGAAGAAGAAAACCGGGTAATTGCGTTTGGCTATAAAACGGCCAAACAAATTGCGGAGATGGACATCGGCCTCACCTGCGTAGTCAGCCAAAACGCCGTAATTGCCGTGGAAGGGATGGAAGGAACGGACCGCTGTATTTTACGCGCGGGGGAGTTATACCGCGAATCGGCCGAAAAAAAATCGGCCGTAGCCGTCGTAAAAGTAGCGCGCCCCAACCAGGACGCCCGCTACGACCTGCCCGTCATCGGCAAAGGGACGCTGGAAAGCCTGCACAAGGCGGGCATCGGCGTACTGGCGTTTGAAGCGGGCAAAACCCTGGTGCTGGATTTGGAAGAAGTTATCGAGCTGGCAGACAAATACAACATTTGTCTGGCGGCGGTTTAATTTTACCGCATATAGTGAACACCCCGCCCAACCGGGCGGGGTGTTTTTTATATTAAAAAACCGGGGCTTTATAAATTCAGCGCCTTACACAGCCTCTGCCCGCGCGCGCTTCCACTCAAACGGGTGCATATTATTTGACCAGGTCTCTCCTCAGCATTATCAAAGTAAAATATTAAGGATGCAATGCCGCCGTTTTTGGCGCAGTTTCCCCAAGAATCCAACGCTCCGGGGCATAAAGCAACGTAAAGCTCTCCATGGGGAACATAGGAAGCCGAAGCGTTATTAATAAAAACACCGTCCGAATGACATACCGCTTCATTGTGCATACCGCTCACTTTCAGGTCTTCACAGCCGGGCGGAATCTCTACATCCAAGTCCCATAAATTGGAAGTATACGCCCCATTGGCCATATAATAAGCCTCTTCTGCCTGCTTGATACTTTTACCCAAGGTTAAATATTTCCCCAATCGCGCTTTATCCACCGCCACCTGGTACTGCGGTAACGCCACCGCCGATAATATGCCGATGATTAAAACCACAACCAATAGCTCTATTAAAGTAAAACCGCACTTTGTCATTCCCGGGCACCCTGCGGAACGCATGGTGAACCGGGAATCCAGATTTAAATAAGGTTTACAACTTCTATTAAACAGACTAGATTCCGGGGCTGGCGGCGCGCAGCGTGCCGAGATGACAGCATTTTTATACATGGGATATATCCCCCCTTTACATGAATTATCCCCAGTTTATCAAAAAAAAAAAACGAATCAACCCCCTTGCCGGGGGCAGGCATTCCGGCCTAACCGAGGTTTAGTAATAGACGGTGCTTATCAATTAGATGGAAACAACTCAAGGGGGTATCTGCCTATCTGCAAGACCCCAGAGCCTGGGCTCCCCAGTCGCCCGTCCGGCGAGGCCCCGCGCCTCACTTGATTACTTGAGCCACACTGTTTGGGACATGTCGCCAATTATGAACTGCAAGCCTTCCCCGCAATCAACAATAAAAAGAGCGGATAAGAAAACTCTTATCCGCTCCGTTTTGAAATGTAACGTTTTTATTTCTTTTTATCCGTACGGTCCTTAAAAATATGCGCGTCCACCAGCCGCTTAAACACGCGGCCGCGTTCCTCGTAATCTTTAAACTGGTCGAACGACGAACACGCCGGGGATAACAAAACCGTTTCCCCGCGCGACGCACCGTTCATGGCCGTTTCCACGGCTTTTTCCAGCGTGCCGCAGCGCGTAACCGGGTAGCCTTTCAGCTCCCGCTCGATTTTATCCATCGCTTCGCCAATCGTCAGCACGCGTTTGCAGTAATCCTTTAAATAAGGGATTAACACTTCGTAAGACGCGCCTTTGTCGCGCCCGCCCAAAATCAGCCACACGTTGCTGCCTTTGTCGAAACTTTTAAGGGCGGTGATGGTGGAA
>JAUNWB010000122.1 GCA_030540535.1 Elusimicrobiales bacterium | reverse complement strand
TGTAAGCCGGCCAAGCGGCGGATTTTGATACCTCCTGCCTTAGGCCCGGGCATTATATATATTTTAGCATTTTAAAAAGAGAGAGGTGAATGTCCTTAGATTCCCGAACACTGCGCCCCGCACCCTGCGGGCCGCCAGCGCTCGGGGATGACGTTTTTTGTTTGTATATAATCAGTCCTCCCGTGATGTTGTTGCACGGGATCTACTTTCTTTTTAATAAAAGGGAGATTCTGAACAGAAACATTTCAGAATGACCCTATAGAATAGAACCACATTGTATGTTTGTTGTTATGCCGCCCTTTGCTCCGTTTATAAAAAGCGTTCCCTGCGGATAAGAAATTTTATTGTTCGAGCAAAGCGAGTTATAAAATTTCCCGCAGAGAACTGCTTTTTATGGAGCCCGGGCGGCGAGTTTTTTGCTTACTTTTTGTCGGTACAAAAAGTAAGGATTCTGATTTAGCAAATTGTTGGCCCTTAAAAGCAACGAAACGCAAAGAAAATCTCTTTGCGTTTCGTGCGCCTTATGAAAGTTAACATCATTTGTTATTAAACCACTGCCCCATAACACAGCGCCCCTTCCGCGCGGACAATCTTAGCCCTCACCAGCCCGCGGCGCGGCAGATTTTCCCCCTCCAGCACCACCTGCTGAAAGTTGGACGTAATCCCGTGAGGCAAACCGTCTTTACGCTCCTCCATAAACACCACCTGCTCCGTACCGACGAGCGACGCGGCAAACGCGGCGCGCAGTTCTTTATCCAGCGCGCGCAGCGCTTCGGCGCGGCGTTTGATTTCCTCCGGAGGCAGCTGCTTTAAGAGCGCGGCTTTCGTCCCGGGGCGGGGCGAATAGCTAAATACGTGAAGCCCGGCCAGTTTTACCTCGCGGATAAAGCGGACGGTATCTTCAAAATCCTGTTCCGTTTCGGTGGGATAGCCGGCAATCACATCGGCAAAAATGCCGATTTGCGGCACTTTTGAGCGCAAATCCGCCACGCGCGCGCGGTAAGCGGCGGTATCGTAATGGCGGTTCATGTCCTGCAGCACTTTATCGCACCCAGCCTGCAAAGGTAAATGGAAATAATTGCAAAAACGGTCCGGCCGCGCGGCCATGGCCGCAATCACGCCGCCCGTTACGGTTTGCAGTTCAATCGAGGAAAACCGAATACGGAACGTACCCGGCTGACGCGCGACGTAATCGCACAGTTCGGCCAAATCCGCACCCGTCTGCGAGCAGCGGTAATTGCCAATGTTGATACCCGTCAGTACGATTTCGGAAAATCCTTTTTCTTCCAATGTTTTGATTTCGCTTAACACGTCCGCCAGCGGTTTGGAACGCTTTTCATTACGGGCAAACGGAACAATACAATAGGAACAGAAGCAGTCGCACCCGTCCTGGATTTTGATAAACGCACGGCTGTGGCCTTCGTGACCGGAAACGGTCCAGCAGACGTCCTCTTCATTAAAAAGGACGCGGCCCAGCTCGTACTTGCCGACGATTTCGGCCTGCGGAAATTTCTTTTGCACTTCGGCCTTATGCGCCATGGCATAGCACCCCGTCAGCACAAGGCGCGCGGACGGATTGCGGCGCAAAATCTGGCGGATTTGTTTTTCCACGTCTTTATCGGCCTGGTGGGTAACGGTACATGTATTGAGTACGCAGATATCCGCCGTTTCAAAGGAATCCGCGGGTTTATAGCCGGCACGCAGGAACTGTTCCAAAATAGCCTGGCTCTCCACCTGGTTGACGCGGCAGCCGAATGTTTTAATAAAAAAAGTAGTCATTATAAAAGTTTGGCAGCTACGGCGATACAGGCCGTTTCCGCGCGCAGAATGTTTACGCCCAGCGTAACTGGCAATACGTTATATTGCGCCGCTACGACGATTTCTTCGTCCGTCCAGCCGCCCGCGGGGCCGACAAACACGCGCAAGCGTTTGGGATTGCCCAGCTTTTCCAATCCCCAAAAGAGCGTGTGGGATTCTTCCGCTTCGTACGCAATCAAGGACGGGACGCCCTCCGAAATCGCCTGCGGAAATTTAAGCGGAGGCAAAATTTCGGGCACGAACGGGGTATCGCACTGTTTGCAGGCGGAAATCATAATTTGGCGCCAGCGGTCATTCTTGCCGTCCCATTTTTTAAGGACGTCATATTCGCTGCGCTCGGTAATCACCGGGCGGAACGCCGCTACGCCCAGCTGTGTGCCTTTGTCAAGCACGTCCTCCAGCCCGGTGCGGGAATTGGGCGCAAAACACAGTTCCAACTCAAGCGCGGGGCGGCGCGTTTCACGCGGTTTTAACAGCGTGCCGCGCACAAATTTCTTTTGGATACGGTCAATCCGCCCGGTAAATTGGCGGCCGGAACCGTCAAACACCAGGATTTCATCGCCCTCTTCATGCCGGGCGACGGCGGAAGCGTGATGGGCTTCCGCATCCATGAGGAAAAATTCGGTTTCTTTAATATCTGCAAAATACTGGGGCATAATAGATATTGTAGTAAATTTTCCTTTGCAAACAAGATCTCTTGCGTGGAGAAACCTGCCGTTACGTAACAACGAGATTCCGTATTACAGCCTTACGGAATGACGTCGGGAAAGAGAAAAAGCCAACCCTTAAAAAGTCATCCTGCATCTGGCGGCACCTTGCAGGCCACCCGCAGGATCTCAGAAACTATCGATTTTAACGAAGCAAACCATAAAAAGGAGATCCCGAACAGAAACCTTTCGGGATGACGTATGATATCAAAAAAACAATACTGTATTCCCCTTTAAGTCCGTTTCCTTATTTTATACCGCCCTTCGTCCTGTTTATAAAAAGCGTCCGAAACAAAAAAGGCGTTTTATTTGTTTGAGCGAAGCGAGTTGTAAAACGCCCCGTTTCGGACTGCTTTTTATGGACACGGGCGGGCAGTCTTTTTGTTTCTTTTTCTGCTGCCAGAAAAAGAAGAAAGAAGATTTTTTGCTTACTTTTTGTCGGTACAAAAAGTAAGGGGAAAATATTTAAGGAAGAGCAATTAAAAAAAGGGGAACCTTTCGGTTCCCCTTTCTACTTTCTGATTTACCCACCTAATAATCTTATTTGTCGACTACTTCGGCTTCCACCACGTCGTCTTTACCGTCGTTTCCGGCGGCACCGGCCTGGGCGCCCGCAGCTTCGGGACCCGGCTGGGCTCCGGCTTGCGCCTGCGCGCCGGCCTGGGCATTGGCCTGCTGGGCTTTGTACATCGCTTCGCCCAGTTTCTGGCTGGCCTGCATGGCCGCGTCGGTGGCGGATTTCATTCTGGCCGCGTCGTCGCCTTTCAAGGCTTCTTTCAGGTCGCCCAAGGCGCGTTCAATGGCCAAGCGGTCGTCCTGGGACACTTTATCGCCGTATTCTTTAAGCGATTTTTCGGTCTGGTACAGCACGCTGTCGCCCTGGTTTTTCGCTTCGATAAGTTCTTTGTGTTTCTTATCTTCTTCGGCGAATTTTTCGGCGTCTTTTACGAATTTTTCAACTTCCGCGTCGCTGAGCTTGCTGGAAGACGTAATCGTAATGTGCTGTTCTTTGTTGGTGCCCAAATCTTTGGCGGACACATTCAAAATACCGTTGGCGTCGATATCGAAGGTAACTTCGATTTGCGGCACGCCGCGCGGAGCGGGCGGAATACCGTCGAGGTCGAATTTACCGAGCGGCACGTTGTCTTTAGCCATGGGGCGTTCGCCCTGCAAGACGTTAATGGTTACCGCCGGCTGGTTATCGGCCGCCGTAGAGAATACCTGCGATTTGCGCGTAGGAATCGTGGTGTTGCGTTCGATTAAGCGCGTACATACGCCGCCCAAGGTTTCGAGGCCCAGGGAAAGCGGAGTGACGTCCAGCAAAAGTACGTCTTTGACGTCCCCGGTCAAAATACCGGCCTGCACGCTGGCACCGATCGCCACACATTCCATCGGGTCGATACCGCGTTCGATTTTTTTGCCCACGAGATCTTCTACGAATTTCTGCACAATCGGCATGCGGGTCGGACCGCCGACCAGAATGATGCGGTCAATCTGGCTGGGAGACAGTTTGGCGTCGGCCAAGGCCTGTTCCACGGATTTGGCGCAGCGTTTGACGATGTCGTCCACCAAGCTCTCCAGTTTGGCACGGGACAATTTAAGCTCGAGGTGTTTCGGGCCGTCGGCACCGGCAGAAATAAACGGCAGGTTGATGTCCGTTTCCATGGTGGTGGACAGTTCGATTTTGGCTTTTTCGGCCGCGTCTTTCAAGCGCTGTTGGGCTTGTTTGTCTTTGGACAAATCGATACCCGTCTGCTTGCGGAATTCGTCCACCATCCAGGCGATGATGGCGTTATCCATATCCGTACCGCCCAGCTGCGTATCGCCGGACGTGGCGATTACTTCGAACGTACCTTCTTTACCCATTTCCATGATGGTAACATCGAGCGTACCGCCGCCCAAGTCGAACACGAGTACTTTTTGTTCTTTGCCCGCTTTGTCGATACCGAAGGCCAGCGCGGCCGCGGTCGGTTCGTTTACAAGGCGTACCACTTCCAGGCCCGCGATGCGGCCGGCGTCTTTGGTGGCCTGGCGTTGGTTGTCGTTAAAATACGCCGGAACGGTGATGACCGCTTTTTCCACGGGTTCGCCCAAAAAGGCTTCGGCGTCTTTTTTCACTTTCTGCAAGACGAAAGCGGACAGCTGCTGGGGCGTAAATTCCTGCCCGCGCAAGTCAAATTTATAGTTTTCCCCCATTTTGCGTTTGAAAGCGGTAACGGTGCCTTCCGGGTTGGCGATCGCCTGGCGGCGGGCCGGTTCACCCACGAGGCGCTGGCCGTCTTTCGTAAACGCCACATAAGACGGGAACGCTTTCCCGCCGATAGAGCTGCCTTCGGCGGACGGAACGATCGTTCCTCTGCCGCCTTCCATTACCGCCGCGGCGGTGTTGGAGGTGCCCAAGTCAATACCAATAATTTTAGCCATACTTTTTTATCTCCTTTTGATTAAAACTTTTTTACCCCACGTCTAAGCGAAAAATTAGTTTTTAACCTTCCGCGTGCTGTCCGACAATGACCCGCGCCGGGCGCAGAACTTTGCCGTCCATCAAAAATCCCATTTGAACTTCCTGCAATACAAGGCCGTCCTGGTCTTCGGACGAGGGAATCATCGCCACCACTTCCTGCGTCTGCGGGTCGTAGGGTTTATCCAGCACGTCCATACGTTCGATGCCTTCGGAG
>JAUNWB010000121.1 GCA_030540535.1 Elusimicrobiales bacterium | reverse complement strand
GCCGCTCTTTCTTCGTCAGCTTTTTATTTTCTTTTTGTTTCCGGCGGATTGAATTGAGCGCAACGCGGTTATCGTAAATAAACTTCTCTTTATCCGCCCGCGATACTTTTACGTACGCGCCCGAGCAGGCACTCTCATAAGCGGCTTTCAGCTTGTCCCACTTTTTAGAGCGTTCTAACGATTCACGCTGCTCTTGCGCTTTTACGCGCGCCGCTTCACGCGAAGCCGCGGCATACGTCTTGACTTCTTCCGGCGTAAGGCCCAGCTTTTTCATCAGCCCTTTGGCCGCCGTGACGCCGGACGGTTCGTTTAAGAAGTAATACTTCCCGTACCGTTCCAAACTGGCGTTATCCACCGAATAGAACCGCGCAAAATACTTAAAAGCACATTCCGAATGTTTATGCACCGGGCCGCGGGATTTTTCCGGCGGGATATAAGCGTCCGCTTCGCTCGCAATCTTTTTACCGCAAACGGCGCAGACAAGTTCCGCCGGTTTGGCCGGGACGGGCGTTTCCGGCGCAGTCGTAACGGGCCGCAAGCCTTTTACCTGCGCACGCGGACGGCCCGCAAGGGCGGTTTCTGAAAATTGGTCCGCACCGAACGGAGCGACGGTTGGGGCTCCCTTTCGTTTAGCCGGAGTTTTAGCCACAGATTTAGACGCCGGTTTAGAAACACGCGGGGTTGCAGCAGGAGCGGACGAAGTGCGCGGAGCCGCGGACCGCGAGGGCTGCGCCGGCGCCAAGACGACCGGTTCCCGCGATGGGAGAGGCAAATCAACGCCGGGCACATCCACGCGGATGCCTTCGGCCACGGCTTTGGCCCGAAGCTGGCTGTACGTCTGTGCTTTCGCGGCGGTTTGTTCGCGGTCGTAACCGTATTTTTTGGCGTAAGCGGAAATCCTGCTGTTGCTTGCCCCCTTACCTGCACAGCTCCTGTGGAAATAAACAGAATGACGCCCGGATTTTATAAAGGCCTCTTCATCCTCCGGAATCAGCTGGTCACACACCACGCAGTGATGGGCCTGTTTGGCTACAGCATCCATTAAATGCGCCTCGAACGGTTTATATCCGGCCAAAACTTGCTGGTCGTACAAAGGCGTCCCCGGCGCAATAGAGGCGTGTTCGTTCACCGCCGCCAGCATTTCGTTATATTGTTCCAAAATAGATACTTTGCCGTCCGTACGTTCCAAACGCACATACAAGTCCCCAACCTTTTTTTGGCGGTCAGTCAAATAATTCAGTTTGGCCGAATCCATCAAATCAGCCGTCGTCAACGGACGGGGCGCATTATTCAAACGGTTGTTCAATTTACCTATTTCGGCTTGCAAACGGTCATATTCTTTATACCACGGCAGAAAGGATTTTTCAAAAAACAAAACCGCTTCAATACGTTTTTTGTTCTGCTCGTATTCTTCCGCCGTCTTATACGGCTGTCCGTAAGCATAGCTAAACGAGGAATAGTTGGGGCAAAAACTTTTCCAGCCGTTTTTAACGCGCGGCGAAACATTACCCTGTTTGGCGGCCACTAAATCCGCCATGTTGATGAGGGCATCTACATCGTCGCAGCCGATGGGGTTGCCGTCAGCGGTGCCCATAATGGAAGCACGTTCCATGGTTTTACTGGAAATACCCATCCGCAAAAGTGAAAAGTCCTGCACAATCACCTGCTCTTTGGATTCCCCTTCCAATCTGTTCCAATACAAATCGGCCAAGCCCAACAAGTGCCCGATTTCATGGGCAAGCACCTTCGGATTGCCATGGCAACCGTTCCCCGTCATGCCAAACGCCTGCGCGCCGGCATTCGGATCATGATACCAAAAGTAATGCGTATACCAATTGATAACGCTTTTAACCGGATTTGCATCCGCACAGGTACGCCATTCATAACCGCGTTCCCAGCCGACGTTCACCGTCACGTTCATACACGTTTTATCCGTAGAAACGGGGCGGGCCGGAGCCGCGGGAGCAGGAGCTTTTTTACCGCGGCGTTTGGAAGTTTGCTGCGGCTGAGCGGAAGGCATTGGGGAAGCACCCGGAACGCGAACCTCTATGGCGGTGGGAAAAGACTGCAGAAAATCGGCAAATTCGGCTTCGCGGCCGGAGGATTTAATCGTCCCGCGGACGGCGTTTACCCACGAGTCAAACGCTTTTTGAAACGAACCGCGCAAATCGCTCCGCAGCGCGGCGCCTTCCGCCCCGGAACGGTTTTTCTCATCGTGTACGGTTACGTTCAGGCACGGCACGGAACCCGCCGTTACGAACGACTCTCCAAGGCACGGCTGCCACTTGGTCGTCCCATCCTGGCCGCGCGTTACGCAATAGGGCAACAACCCCCACGCGCCTGCGAGGCCCGGGCACAATACAACGGCACACACTACCCCTAACCATTTATTCATACAAACTCCTATCACTAAAAACTGTATATTTAATTATAGGCTATTAGATTTGAAAAAACAAGGTACAAGAAAAAGATTTTTAAAGGGCTCACTTTGGAAAAATGCCCTTTCGCAACCCGGTATAAAATTAAAACCCCCCGTTTTCACGGGGTTTTAAATGGTGGACGTGATCGGGAGTCCTGCGGACGGCGGCACCGACCTCCCGGCTCACTTGGAGGCGAAACGCGCCTCATTCGCAACCCGGTATAAAATTTAAAAACCCCGTTTTCACGGGGTTTTAAATGGTGGACGTGATCGGGAGTCCTGCGGACGGCGGCACCGACCTCCTCGTTGCTTCACTTCGGAGGCGAAACGCGCCTCATTCGCAACCTGGTATAAAATTAAAAACCCCGTTTTCACGGGGTTTTAAAATTTATGAGAAGTCCGCTTTAAGTCCGACGACCTCCCGGCTCACTCGGAGGCGAAACGCGCCTCGTTCGCAACCCAGTATAAAATTAAAAAACCCCGTTTTCACGGGGTTTTAAATGGTGGACGTGATCGGGATCGAACCGACGACCTCCTCGTTGCGAACGAGGCGCTCTCCCAGCTGAGCTACACGCCCGAAAAATCGGTTTTTTGTTACTGGGTTTACTTCTGACATATTTATTATAGCATAATAAAAAACAAAAAGAAAAATATTTTTTATTTTTCCCGACGTAGTATTGCGTTTTAAAGAACATACATCATGCGGGCATATACCGTTGTTTCCCAACAGTCCAACGCACGCGCCCACTTTTTATTTTACAAAAAAGAGTACGGTCTATTTCCCTTTTCCCCCGTAAAAAGATAAAATAAATAAGTACCCTATTTCTTATTGTTAAGAGGAATATATGTCTAGCAAAATTCGCGTTAAAGACGTTGGCCAATACCTTGGCCAAGAAATCACTTTAAAAGGCTGGCTGTACAATAAACGATCCAGCGGCAAACTTCACTTTTTGCAGCTGCGCGACGGCAGCGGCATCATCCAGTGCGTTATGTTTAAAGGGGACGTTTCCCCCGAACTTTTTGACTTGGCCGACAAAGTAACGCAGGAATCTTCCATCATCGTTACCGGCACCGTGCGCGAGGACAAACGCTCCCCGCTCGGCTTTGAACTCGGCGTAACCAACCTGGAAGTGGTGCAAATGGCCAAAGACTACCCCATTTCTCCCAAAGAACACGGGCCGGAATTTTTGATGCAGCACCGCCATTTGTGGCTGCGCTCAGCCAAACAGACGGCTATTTTAAGAATCCGCGACGAAATCATTTTCGCCATCCGCGAATACTTCCATAAAAACGGCTTCGTCCTTTCCGACTCGCCGATTTTAACCCCCGCCGCCTGCGAAGGCACCAGCACGCTTTTTGAAACCGATTACTTCGGCGAAAAAGCGTTCCTCTCGCAAAGCGGACAGCTGTACGGCGAAGCCTCGGCCATGGCCCTGGGCAAAACGTTCTGCTTCGGCCCCACGTTCCGCGCCGAAAAAAGCAAAACCCGCCGCCATTTGACCGAATTTTGGATGGTGGAACCCGAAGTGGCTTATAACGATTTGGACGACAACATGGACCTGGCCGAAGACTTTATCAAATACATCGTCGGCCAAGTGTTAAAAAACCGCGCCGACGACTTAAAAGTGCTTGAACGCGATACGACCAAACTCCAGGCCACGGTAGAAAAGAAATTTCCGCGCATTGATTACACGGACGCGATTGAAATTCTGCACAAAAAAGGCAACAACACCGAATGGGGAGGAGATATCGGCGGCGACGAAGAAACCTTACTGGGCGAAGATTACGACACGCCGATTATGATTCACCGCTACCCGGCCGCCATCAAAGCCTTCTACATGAAACGCGACCCGAAAAACCCCAAAGTAGTACTGGCCGTAGACGTTATCGGCCCCGAAGGCGCGGGCGAAATTATCGGCGGCAGCGAAAGAGAAGCCGACTACGACGCACTCTTGGCCCGCATTAAAGAACAGGGCCTCGACCCCGAAGGGTACAGCTGGTACCTGGACTTACGCCGTTACGGCAGCGTGCCGCACTCCGGCTTTGGGATGGGCATTGAACGCATGGTGCGCTGGATTTGCGGACTGCAACACGTACGCGAAACAATCCCGTTCCCGCGCATGATGGATAAAATTCATCCGTAACCCAACGTTAAACGGCCGGAATTTCCGGCGGTAAAACGCAAAAATAAACCCCGCGTCTAAATATAAGGCGCGGGGTTTATTTTAAGTTCAGAATAAATTTTAATCTATTTGCTTTTCTTTATTCCTCCTCCGCATATCCCGACGATTTACATAACTTTTTGCCCCGGGCGGTAAATCCCTTACAAGTAATTTGGTTGGGTTTGGAAGAATGTTCGTAATAAACATGAATAATCGCTTCTCTTTGCTCCATAGAGCCTGACGGAATAAAGGAAACAGCCGCTTGATTAACGGCAAGGCTTTCTCCCAAATGTCCATAAATATTATCAACAACAAACATAGGGCATTGAATCATCCCATCACTAAGGCGAGTACAGTTGGAGGAAAGATCGATATCCAAATCTTCCAAATTTACTGTATACATTCCGTTAGACATATAATAAACTTCCTGCCCTTTACGCAGAGAGGATGCCAACGAAACGGCTCCCGCCATACGGCTTTTGTCCACCGCCAGCTGATACTGCGGCAGCGCTACCGCCGATAAAATGCCGATGATTAGCACAACGACTAATAACTCGATAAGCGTAAAACCTTTTTTCATATAACACTCCTAAGCAAGTTGATTCTAAAAAACTCCTTATTAG
>JAUNWB010000120.1 GCA_030540535.1 Elusimicrobiales bacterium | reverse complement strand
CACCGCCGCGAATAACGGCGTGGCGAAGCGTTTGGCGTTTTCGATTACAAAGAAGTTTTCGCCGTGGTAATCGGTTTTAAGCGGCATGATTTTTTTGAGCATTTTAAGCACAAACGAGTTGCCGGGGTCAAACGAGTCGTCGTCTTTTTGGAAAAGCATTTTGGCCGCCGTGAATACGAGGAGCGCGCCGAAAACGTACATCGTCCAGGAGAACATGGAAATCAGTTTTACGCCCAGGAAAATAAACGCAAAACGCAAAACTACCGCACCCAAAATACCCCATAAAAGCGCCTTGGGCTGTAAGTGGGACGGAATGGCGAAGTAACTGAAAATCATGATGAATACGAACATGTTGTCCACGGACAGCGAGTATTCAAGCACGTAACCCGTGTAAAACTCCAGCGCGTGGCGCGGCCCCTCGGCCAGCCAAATCGCGCCGCCGAACAGCGTGGCCAGCGTTACCCAGGCGCATACCATAAGGGCGGCCTCTTTCATGCTTACTTTGCCGTGGTGTTTATTAAGGACGGTTAAATCTACAAACAACGCCGCCAGTACGGTTACCCAAAAGGCAACCCACATAATGGCGGAAACGGTGGTGGTGACGGGTTCCATTTCTGCTCCTGATTAATAAAGATATATAAAATTATAGCAGTTTGGAAAAGCAGGGGTGAACTCTTTTAGAAGGGGAGGAGCGAGAACGAAGTCCGCGTGCTAGGAAGCAGCAAAAAAGCCGAGGATGGGAGTCGCCTGCGGTCTTTTTCCTGACGGGAAAAGCCTTTGGGCCGGGCCTCGCGGTTTTTGCCTTGCGCACTTGGCAGGCGCAAACAAAAACATCGCTCCGGCCTTCTCCTCCCAACGCGCACCAAGCAGTTGGTGCGCTTCTCGGCTGACAAAAAATCCACCCTTGCGGGTGGATAAAGTCAGCCGAGGATGGGAGTCGAACCCACAACCTACGGTTTACAAAACCGTTGCTCTGCCAGTTGAGCTACCTCGGCGTTAAATCAGTATACATATCATAGCATTTTTTACGGCGCGCTCCAATCGGCTATTATGCTACAATGCTCAAAGGAGGGGTTAGATTACATGAACAAAGTTTTATCTTCATTTTTTATTCTTGCGTTTACGCTTCCGCTGTGGGCGGAAACGCAAAACTGCAAAATTTCGTCCGAACGGCCGGTAAAATTGTTATCGGCGGAAATGAACCGTTCGTTTAAAACGCTTAAAAAGCTGGATCCGCCCGTCTATTATATGTCCTATATGTATACGGACGCGGTTTACCGCAGTATGTACGCACAGTATGGCGGCATCAGTTCCCGGAGTGAATTTTTTTATCCGCAGCTGGATGTACAGGTGCGCGTCGGCTCGCCGGAGATGGACAATACCCGCAAACTGAAAAATTCGCAGGATGATTATTCGGTCATCAGCGGGGGGATGCCGGCGTTGGACGGGGACGGCACCTCTTTTACGCGCGCCGTGTGGCGGCTTACGCAAAAAGCGGTGGAGCAGGCCCAGCAGGATTACGGCCGCGTTCAGGCGGACGTGCAGGGCGCTTCACAGCGGATGGATAATTCGCCGGATTTTGTATTTCCCGCCGTATCTTCGTATTGTTTTACGCGGGAGTTTCCTTCTTTTGACTGGGACGCACTTGAAAAAATGCTTGTAAAAGTATCCCGCCAGGTGCAGGGAAATCCCGTGGTGCTGGACAGTAATTTCTACTTTTCAGCCATGCTCGGGCACCGGTATTTTGTGGATTCCCGCGGAACCCGGTTAAAACAGCCCATTATTGATTTCCGCATACAATATTCTTTGTACGGTAAAACGGCCGACGGGTTAGAATTGGAACGCGGGCAGGCTTACAACATCGTTTCGGCGGAGGATATCCCGACGGAAGCCGCGTTGTCGGCAGCGGTGGCGGAATCGGTAAAAGAGCTGGAAACGCTTTACCGTGCGCCGCTGGCGGAACCCATTACGGCCCCGACGATTTTAAAGAGCCGTGCGATGGGCGTTTTTGTACACGAAGTGTTGGGGCACCGTATGGAAGGACACCGCCAGAAAGAAGATTCTTTCGGCCGGACGTTTACTTCCAAACTGGGCCAGCAGGTAACGGCCCCGTTTATCAGCGTGGTGGACGACGCCACGTTGCAATCTTTCAACGGTGAGCCGCTGCGCGGATTCTATGAATACGACGACGAAGGCGTTAAATCCCAGCCCGTGGTGATGATTGAAAACGGCGTCTTAAAAAATTTCTTAATGAGTTCCAGCCCCATCAAAGGCTTCCCCGTTTCCAACGGGCACGGGCGGCGCAGTGACGGCAAACGGGCGGTGGCGCGCATGGGCAATACGCGCGTGGTTGCGTCCGAAACCGTTTCGTACGATGAACTGGAAAAAATGCTGGTTGAGGAAATCCAACGCCAGGGCAAGCCGTACGGGTTTATTATTGAAGATTTGTCCGGCGGATTTACCATGACGGATACCAACTCTCCGCAGGTTTTTAAGCTGGAACCCAGATATGTTTACCGCGTATATCCGGACGGCCGCAAAGAAGTCATCCGCGGCGCGGACATTGTGGGTACGCCGCTTGTCAGTTTTTCGCAGATTATCGCCGCCGCCGATGATGACGCCGTGTTTAACGGCAACTGCGGCGCGGAATCCGGCTGGGTGCCGGTATCGGCCATTTCCCCCAGCGTGCTGTTAAAGACGCTGGAAATCGAGCATACCGCCAAAAGCGCGGTCAAACCGCCTATCCTTCCGCCGCCGGACGCGGTGAAAAAAGGAGGTAAAAAATGAGAAAATTTTTAGTTTTCGCGCTTTGCTTCGCCGTATTTTTGCCGTCGGCTTTTGCCAAACAGGCGCAGCCTTCTTTGCCGGATAATGTTTACTTCCGCGCCATGCAGGACGAGATGAACCGTACGCTTAAAGAATTGCGCTCTCCCGGTTCTCCCGCGCCGTACTATGCGGCTTATAAATTAAGGCATGCGCTGACCCTGTCTATTTGGGCCTCTTTGGGTCAAATGCGTTTGAGTTCCTTCGGGCCGGAGGAAAATCTGTCGGGTGTGACCATTTTGGGCGTCGGTTCGGACAAAAACGACCAGCTCGGTTTTGAAAACAACCGTTTTTCTTATGACCCTTTCGGTTCCAGGAGCATTTCCTCCAGTTATGACGGTATTCGCCGCGAGTTGTGGGATTTGACGAATAGCGAATACCGCATGTCGCTTGATTCGTTCGTTAAAAAGCAGGCATATAAGCGGAAAAAAGAATTGTCCACTACACTGCCGGACGCTGTCCCCGCGCCGCAGGCCGCGGTGTTTGAAGAAACGGAAAAACTGGACCTGCCGGATACCGCCCGGTGGGAAAACATCGTCAAAACGCTTTCCGCCAAAGGCAAAAACGTGTCCCAGCTGGATAATTTTGAAGCGGAGTTTACTGACAATCGCTGGGAATACTATTATTTAAACAGCTTGGGCGGCGCATACCAGACGTCGTTTCACCAGGTAACGCTGACCCTGGCCGCGCGTCTGCGCAACCGGGACGGACATGTGCAATCGTTTTATGAGTATATTCCCATTTCCGATCCCCGCACGCCGGACGAAAAAGCCCTGGAAGAAAAAACGGACGCTTTTTTGACCGAAATGCTGGAACGTTACAACGCGTACAAAGCCGAATCTTATTTGGGGCCGGTGTTGTTGCGTCCCTATGCGGCCGCGCAGTTTATCGAAAATAATTTTGTGTGGCAGGTGGAAAACGTAAAGCCGCTGTTGTCCGATTTATACGAACAGGACCCGTATGCGGGCAGTTTCCGCGAGAAAAAGGGGATGCGCGTGTTGTCCAACGTGGTGGATATTGTGGATAAGCCTCTTCTGCGTGAATACAAAGGGCTCCCCTTGTTCTATATGCCGGTAGATGATGAGGGGGTGCCGTCGCAGGAACTCAAGTTAACGTCCCTGGGGCGTTTGCGCGCTTTTCCGCTTTCCCGGCGTCCGCTTGCGGAAGGGCACGAAAGCAACGGGCACGCCCGTTTGTCCGCTTATTCGTATCCGCGCGAGAGTTTAACAAACGTTTTTGTTGAACCTAAGACGCCGCTGTCGGAAGATGCGTTAAAAGAAGAATTTTTGGCGATGTGCCGCGACTGGGAGCTGGAGTATTGTTATGAGCTGGAAACCTTTGGCAGCTCCTCCGCCCGCGCCTGGCGCGTATATGCCGAGGACGGCCGCCGCGTTCCCGCTTACGGGCTGGATTTGAAAAATATCTCCGTCCGTTCGCTGCGCGATATTGCCGCCGCCGGCGGAGAGGACTCCGTTTATTACATGGGAAACCCGGACCGCCCCGGCACGATTGTAACGCCATCCTTACTCTTGGAAGAAGCGGAAATCCTGCCGGTGGACGCCAAGCCGGACCGGGCTCCGTTTGTTCCCAAACCGTAAATTTGTTATGGAAACAAAAAAGAGGCGGACCCGAAAGGTCCGCCTCTTTTTGCGTTGCAAAGAGTTATTTTTGCGGGAGGAACGTCAGTAATTCAGCCGCTACTCGGCCGACAAACGTATCGGCGTCTGTTTGGCTGATTTTTTCCAGCTGTTTTTTAGACGCATCCTTTTTGCCCAGGCGGTACCAATTCATCGCCTGGATGAATTGGGCGAGTTGGTTATCCGGCTGTTGTTTTAAAATTTGCGCGGCGGCTGCCAGGGAGTTTTTATAGTCGCCGTCTTTATATAACCACAGCGCTTTTTGGGCCAGTAAATCCAGGCGTCCGGGGGCCAGCAGAAGGGCGGCCTCCAGGTCCTGCAACGCTTCTTGCGGCTGACCGAGCCCCTGGCGGGCATACGCGCTTAAACGCCAAAAATCGGGGTTTTGGGCGTTGTCCGTGAGGGCCATGGTAATGTTGATAAACGCATTTTCAAAATTGCGCTGGCGTAAGAACGTTTCGGCGTAGCGGGCGCGGTGGCGCGCGTCGGCCGTCGGGTTGAGTTCGAAGAAGTGGTCGTAGGTTTGGCGCGCTTTGGAGTAAAAACCCATGGCGGAATAGTTGGCGGCCTGGCCGGAAAGCGCGTCGAGGTTATTGGGCTCCTGCGTAAGTACGCGGTCGTACAGTTCAATCGAGCGGTTGGTAAGCCCGGTTTGCTGGTACAAATTGGCCGCAGCCGCCAAAAGCGGCGTATTGTTAGGGTGAAATTCCAGCGCTTCCAAATAGACTTCCAGCGCTTTGCTGAGGTTGTTTTGCTGTTCGTAAC
>JAUNWB010000119.1 GCA_030540535.1 Elusimicrobiales bacterium | reverse complement strand
TACGCTAATTGAACTATTGGTAGTCGTATTAATTATCGGCATATTGTCGGCGGTTGCCTTGCCTCAGTATGAGAAGGCGGCGGGTAAAGCGCGGTTAACGGAGGCTATTACGGCTTTAAAAGCAATTACGGACGCGCAAGAAGTCTATTTTATGGCTAACGGAGAATATACGAATGATTTAAGTTTATTGGATGTTTCTATAAACCCGGCCGGCAAATATTTTGAGTATCGTTGTCGTGGTGGTGATGGAACCTCGTTATCCGCTGTCCGCACATGTTTTGCAGATCCCAAACTGGCGGATTATCCAACCTTGGAGTTTCATTTGCAACAAGTGGGTAATGACTCTTTCGTAGGTAAGCACTGGTGCCAAGTCGGAAACATAACCTCAGACAAGGCGAAAGCACTGTGCCGAACCGTCGGCCCGGTAGATACCAGCATGACCTCTGGGAAATTTTTTCTTATTGGCGGCTAAACGTTTCTTTCCCGTTGATAAACGTTTTTACTGGCGTAAAACGGTCGTCTAAAAGCGTAATGTCGGCTATAAACCCTTCGGCCAGTTTGCCTGTAGCGGGCTGTTTCATCAGCCGCGCCGGGTTGGTGGCGGCGCACCGGGCGGCTTCGGGCAGAGAATACCCAAAATCCACTAAATTTTGAATCCCGCGCGCTATCGTCAGCGCAGAGCCGGCGATTACGCCGTCCGCTTTGCGTTTCCACACGCCGCCGTCGAAAATCACTTCTTCTCCGTTAGCGATAAAAGGCTCTTCCGTTTGTCCCGTGGGTTTTAACGCGTCCGTCACCAGCACGATGTTTTCCGCGGGTTTTACGCGCTTTAAAAAGGAGACTACATCGGGGTGAACGTGTACCCCGTCGGCGATAATTTCGCACGAAATATCCGGGTGCATCAGAACGGCTCCGGCGGCACCGGGGGCGCGCTGGGTGAACGGGCTCATGGCGTTGAACAGGTGCGTGGCGTGTGTTACGCCGCGCGCGGCCCCGGCCAAAAATTCGTCGTAGGTGGCGTTGGTGTGCCCGGCCTGGGGCAGAATGCCGCGCACCAAACAAAACTCAATAACGGGGAAAATGCCGGGCAGTTCCGGCGCGAGCGTTACGGAAGCGATTTTACCCTCCGCCGCCTCATATAACCGTTTAAATACGTCCAAATCGGCGGGCGATATATCCTGCGGTTTCATCACCCCGGGTTTGGCGGGTGAGATAAACGGCCCCTCCAGGTGAAACCCCAAAATTTTGGCTCCCTGCTCCGTCCCCGCGGCGGGCGCCAGGGTGCGCAGTAAGCGCTCCATGTCTTCCGGCTTGCCGCAATACAGCGTGGGGCAGAACGCGGTTACGCCCTGTTTGGCAAGCTCGAGCGACATTTTTTTTAAATCTTCCGGCGTGCCGTTTTCCGGGCCGAACCCCGCAAAACCGTGAATGTGTAAATCAATCAGCCCCGGGAACGCATATGCGTTGTTGCCGTCTATATGCGGCAGATTTTGCGCTTGCAACGGTAAGGTTTCCGTTTCCGAAAATACGCGGCGGATAAGGCCGTTTTCCACCCAAACGGAAGCGTTTGGCAGTACCGTATTGTCCGTTACCGCGCGCACGCGGGTGAGGATAAACGTATCCGTCATAATTCCTCCGTTTTAAGCATCCAGTGGGTGGCGTTGGGCGATTTGGCCATTTGTTCGGCCAATTTTTCCTGTGCCGGGGCCGTCAGCTGGCTGCAGGCCTGCGGATCCGCCAGCAGGGTGGCGTGCGGGTGGAGTTTTAAAGCGGTAAGCGGGCAGTTTATGTCCTGCCCCGGCTGCATAA
This sequence comes from Elusimicrobiales bacterium, assembly GCA_030540535.1. Lineage (GTDB taxonomy): Bacteria > Elusimicrobiota > Elusimicrobia > Elusimicrobiales > Elusimicrobiaceae > Avelusimicrobium. Next base: position 3,470 of record JAUNWB010000119.1, on the reverse strand, counting down.
CGCGCGCAACGGCCTGGGCTTTTTTGTCGCCGGAGGCCAGGAATAACACTTCTTTGGCGTCCGTTACTGTGCCGATACCTACGGATAAAGCGGTTTTGGGGACGCGGTTTTCATCGTTAAAAAAGAACCGCGCGTTGGCCTGAATTGTGCTGGGGGCAAGTGCCACCTGGCGCGTGCGCGTGTTGAACGCGGAACCGGGCTCGTTAAAAGCGATATGCCCGTTACGGCCCACGCCGCCTACAAATAAATCAATTCCGCCCGCGCGGGCGATGGCCGCTTCAAACGCGGCGCATTCGGCTGCCGGGTCGGGGGCTTCGCCGTTTAAAATGTGCGTATTTTCGGAGCGGAGGTTTACTTCGTCAAACAAATGGCGGCGCATGTAGCTGTGGTAGCTTTGCGGGTGGTCGTGCGGGAGACCCACGTATTCGTCCATATTAAACGTTACGACGTTTTTAAAATCAAGCAGTCCCGCTTTGTGAAACAGGCGCAGGTTGGCATACATATCCACCACGGTGCCGCCTGTGGGCAGCCCCAACACAAAAGGTTTTTCGGGCGAGGGGGAAAACGCGCTGATTTTTTCTTTAATATACGCCGCCGCCCAAAGGCCCAAGTTGATATTTGTTACCACTAACCGCATAAAACACCGTCTCCGTTTACTTTAAATAAGGTTTAATTTCGTCGGACAGCAAATCCGCTTCCGGCCCTATGACTACCTGCACGCTGCCCGCCTGGTTTTTTACCACGCCGCGCGCGCCCAGCCGTTTTAACGCTTCCGTATCTACGGCGTCTGCATTTTTTACTTCCAGGCGCAGGCGGGTGGCGCAGGCATCCAGGGTTAAAATGTTTTCTTTACCGCCCAACGCCGCCAAATAGGCTTGCCCGCGCGTAAGCGGCGCGTCTTGCGCCGGCGTTTGCGGGGCGGCGGTTTCTTCCGGCTTGGCTTCTGTTTGCGCCGGGGTGGTTTGCACGGCGGGAGTGTCTTCCCGGCCGGGCGTTTTTAAGTTCCATTTCGTGATAACGAACACAAACAGGAAATAATACAGCAGCCCGTACACCAGCCCCACCGGGATTAACAGCCAACCGTTCGTACCGATTCCGTAGCTGAGGAGGTAGTCGAACAGTCCGGCCGAAAATGTAAAACCGAGTTTTACGTTAAGCGCGTTCATGACCGCCATGGAAATACCCGTCAGCACGGCGTGCAATACGTAAAGCGGGAACGCCAGGAACATAAAGGCAAATTCGATGGGCTCGGTAATACCCGTTAAAAACGAAGTTAACGCCATGGAAAGCAAAATCCCCGCAGTGGCTTTTTTGCGTTTAGTGTCAGCGGTTTTAATCATGGCAAGGCAGGCGGCGGGCAGGCCGAACATCATAACGGGAAAGAAGCCCGCCATAAAAGCGCCCGCCTGCGGGTCACGCGCGAAAAAGCGCGCCAAGTCGCCGTGTACGACGGTATTAATACCGTTTTGTACGGTGGCAAAATCACCAATTTGCAGCCAGACGAGGTTGTTTAAAATGTGGTGCAGGCCGAGTGGAATCAGCAAGCGGTTGGCGAGGCCGTAGAAAAACAGCCCGACGTTGCCGGAGCCAATCGTCCAGTCCCCAAACGCGGCGATGGCGCGCCCAATGGGCGGCCAGATGAAATACGCCAGCACGGCCAAAAGCAGGCAGACCGCGCCCGTTACGATGGGGACGAATCTCCGTCCGCCGAAAAACGCCAAATACGGCGGCAGCTGGAGGGTTTTGTATTTATTGTATAAAAGCCCGGCGGTTACGCCCGTGATAATACCGCCCAGCACGCCCATGTTGATAGACGGGTCGAGCGCGCCGAGGGCGGCGGTCATAATTACGTAGCCGATAAAGGCCGAAAGTGCGGCCGCACCGTGGTTTTCGTCGGCAAATCCGATGGCCACGCCCACGGAAAAAATGACGGGCAGGTTGTTAAATACCGCGCCCCCGGCCTGGCTGATGAACGCGATATTTAATAAATCCGGCTGACCAAGACGCAGCAAAAGCCCCGCCACGGGCAGTACCGCGATGGGAAGCATTAAGGCTTTTCCTAATTTTACGAGGGCTCCGCCCGTCAGAGCGGCAAAACGTTTTACGGCGTTCATAAGGCCTCCTTTACGTTATACGCCAAATTTTTCCCGCACGAAGGCGCGTACTTCTTGGGCGGTGGCCAGCGTCAGCGCGTGCTGTGCGCCCGCGCGGCATTCGGCGGCGTTTAAGCGGCGAATCAGATTTTTGGTGCGCGCAACGGAGCCCGCTCCCACGGCCAGTTCCGTAACGCCCAGGCCGACGAGCAGCGGCACCGCCGCCATATCGCCCGCCATGGCGCCGCAAACGGCAACGGGTTTTTTATATTGCTGGGCTCCTTGGCACGTAAACGAAATCAGTTTTAATACGGCCGGGTGCAAATGGTCGGCGCGCGTGCTGAGTTCTTTGTGGCCGCGGTCAATGGCCAGGGCGTATTGCGTCAAATCGTTGGTGCCGAGAGAGAAAAAGTCCGCCCGTTTGGCGAGCTGCCCGGCCGTAAGGGCGGCCGAGGGAACTTCCACCATAATGCCGGTTTGTACGGCGTCTTTCACGCCCAGGGCGGCAGCTTCTTCGGAAATTAATTGTTTAAAAAAGTCCACTTCGTCGGCAAACGAAATCATGGGCAGCATAATGCGTACGTTTTTAAGGGGACGAACGGAAAGAAGCGCGCGCAGCTGCGTGCGGAAAAACGCCTGGTTTTTGGCAAACGCGCGTACGCCGCGTACGCCGACGATGGGGTTTTCTTCCGGCGCGATGTTGACGAAGGGGAGCGGTTTGTCGCCCCCGGCGTCCAGAGTGCGGAAAGTGACGGGGCGTCCGGCGGCCGCGTCCAGCACCGCCTGGTAGACGGAACGCTGTTCTTCTTCCGTTGGCATGAAGGCGCGTCCCTGGAATAAAAATTCCGTCCGCACCAGTCCCATTCCGTCCGCTCCGCTTTTGGCGGCGCGTGCGGTTTCGGCGGGGCCGGATACGTTGCCTTCCACTAAAATGTGCAGGCCGTCTTGGGTGAGCGCGGGCTCAAAAGCCGTTTTGTCGGCGGCTTCGGCCGCTTGGTCCGACTGGCGCACCCGGGCATCAAAATCTTTGAGCTGCTGTTCGCTTGGCGCGACAACGGCTTTGGCCGCATCCGCGTCGAGCAGAATTTCCGTTTGGGGCGGAATTTGAAGCACCGCGTTTCCCGCGCGTACCAGCGTGGGAATCCCGCGGTTGCGCAGCAAAATGCCCGCGTGTGCGGTGGGGGACCCGGCGGCCAGAAGGACGCCCGCCGTGTGTTCGGGCAGGGCGGATACGTCGGAGGGGAGCAAGTCTTCGGCCACTACAATACTGCCTTGCGGCACGTCGGGCCGCTTGTGTGCGGCGCCCGTTAAAAGGGAGAGAACTTCGCGGCGGATGTCTTTCAAGTCCGCGATGCGTTCCATCAAAAAGCGGTTGTT
>JAUNWB010000118.1 GCA_030540535.1 Elusimicrobiales bacterium | reverse complement strand
ACAGCAGCGGCGAGATCGCGCCGAGACTCTCTTTGCCGAAAAGCTGCGTCATGAACTCCGGTTTGGTCATATAGAACGCGCCTGTTTCATAATCCACATATTTCGGCTTTACCTGCTCCCCCTGCATTTCCACCGGCTGCGCGGGCGGGACTTCCGTTGCGACAATACGCGGGCCGCCCGCTTTTGCCTGCTCGCCTTCTTTGGCGATCTTGATTTTCCTCTGCTGGAGATACTCACGTGCCGCAGGTGTCAGCATGGAACCATTGGGAACGTAATAGACTTCCGGCTGACTGTTCCGCAATTCAAGTCTGAGGGCATTTTCTGTAATTGGTTTCACACGCTTCACCCCTCTCAAATTGGATCAGGGCGGGCTGATAAACAGCCCGCTGGTTTACTTCTCCAGAGTGGGAAGAATGAACTCCACTTCCTCGTGGGGACGAGGGATCACATGGACGGAAACCATCTCGCCCACGCGCTCGGCCGCAGCCGCGCCGGCGTCGGTAGCCGCCTTCACGGCGCCAACATCGCCGCGGACCATCACGGTCACCAGGCCGCCGCCAACATGGACCTTGCCGATCAGGGTCACGTTTGCCGCCTTCACCATCGCATCGGCGGCTTCGATAGAGGCAACGAGACCCTTAGTCTCGATCATGCCCAGTGCCTGCATATTGCTTGCCATAATAAGTTCCTCCTATTCGTTATCGGCTCATAGAGCTTTCAGCTTGCTGATGACGCTTTGGACGATGGCGTCCACATCCACGCTGCTCAAATCGGGAGCGGTATTGCAGATACCGTCCTTGCAGCTGGGGATCGTCGCCTTGATGTCATCCAGTTCCTTCATGCCAAACGCCACATACCGCTTGTTCATCAGATGCATGGGGCCCACATTCTCGGAAGTGGCGGAACCGCCGATGGCGCCGCAGCCCAGTGTCAGGGCCGGCTGCAGAGAGGTGGTGCCGCCGATACCACCCAGCGCGCTGGGGGTATTGACCATGATGCGGGACGCGGGAACGCGCTTGGCGAAGTAATCCACCATGGCGTCATCCTTGGTATGCATGGAGAAGGTGTGTCCCGCGCCTTCATAACGCAGGATCTCACACACCTTGCCGCACACATCCTTGTAGTCCTTGCCGGTATAGAAGCCCAGAATGGGAGCCAGCTTCTCGTTGGAATACGGATGTCCGCGGCCAACGCCGTCCTCCCTGGCAACCAGGACCCGTGCCGTGGCGGGCACCCGGTCCAGGCCAGCCAGATCGGCAATGACTTTGACGCTGCGGCCGACGATCTGGGGATTCATAGTGCCGTTTGCCCGGAGAATGAAGCGGCCCAGCTGAGCACGCTCAGCTTCGTCCAGGAAGTAAGCGCCCTGTGCCTCCATCTCCTGCCGCACAGCATCCACCATGTCCTCGTCGCAGATAATGGACTGCTCCGACGCGCAGATGGTGCCGTTGTCGAAAGTCTTGGAATCCATGATACGCTTGACAGCCAGCTTCAGATCACAGGTCTTCTCCAGATACGCGGGGCCGTTGCCGGGACCCACGCCAATGGCGGGAGTGCCGGAGGAATAGGCCGCGCGAACCATGGCGGAGCCGCCTGTTGCCAGAATCATGGCCACATCCCGGTGGCGCATCAGGTTGTCGGTAGCCTCCATGGTGGGAATGGTAATGCAGGACACCAGGTCCTCATTGCCGCCCGCCTCCGCGATGGCCTGCCGGATGACCTTCACCGTCTCCAGGCTGCAGCGCAGTGCGGCGGGATGGGGAGAGAAAACGATGGCGTTGCCGGCCTTAATGGCGATCTCCGCCTTGTAAAGCGCCGTGGAGGTGGGGTTCGTGGAGGGCAGCAGGCCCGCGATCACGCCCATGGGGACGGCGAGAACACGCAGTCCCTTCTCCTTGTCTCTGGAGATCTCTCCGATCGTCTTCATGTCCTTGATGTGCTCGTATACGCCGCGGCTGGCGAACACATTTTTAATGACCTTGTCGTCTACAACACCGAAGCCCGTATCCTCATTGGCCATCTGTGCCAACCGTCTGGCGTTGCGGACACCGGCGTCAGCAATGGCGTGCACGATGCGGTCCACCTGTGCCTGATCCATCTCGGCCAGTTCCATCTGCGCCTTCTTGGCGGCCTCGACCAATTCCCGGACTTCCTGCATGGACAGTAAGTCTTTATCGATCAATTGCATGTTATAAATCTCCTATCGGTCAAACTCGTTGAAAAGCTCCCGGTCAGTTTCTCTGGAGGAACTCCGTAATCGCCCGGAGCAGATCCTCCTTATTGGCGAAGCGGATCTCCTTGCGAGTCATGTTATCCACGTCCAGGTGGCGGGCAACAGACCGCAGCTTCACAACAGTCATGTTTGCCAGGTTCTCGGGGGAAAGGTCCTCCAGAGAGAGCGGGGTCTCCGCGTCTCCTCCGGCGGGCGCTTCCTTCGCCGCTTCAGCTTCTTCGCTTGCGGAGGCTTCCTGCCGCGGGCTGGCCGCGGGGGCTTCCTCCTCCCTGGCGGGTTCCTGATCGGGCTTTCGGGGACTGACCGGATGATCGGCGGGGACAGCCGTGGGGGTTGGCCCCAGGATGTCCTCCAGCTCCTCATGAGGACGGGCGATCACATGGACGGACACCAGTTCGCCCACGCGCTCAGCCGCCGCGGCGCCAGCATCCGTAGCCGCCTTTACGGCGCCCACATCACCGCGCACCATCACAGTCACCAGGCCGCCGCCGATGTGCTCCTTATTGGTCAGCGTCACATTGGCGGCCTTCACCATGGCGTCGGCCGCTTCAATGGCCGCCACCAGGCCCCGGGTCTCAATCATACCCAATGCTTTCATATGTGCCTCCCTTCAAGAGCTGCGCAGGACGCGCCCCGCATTACTCCTTGGGACGGTCAGCAACAGACTCAACGGCAGCGGCGAAAGCATCGCAGGCAGACTTGCAGGCGGACTGGCTGCCGGTCAGCAGGGCACCGCCGAAGTTCGTCTCAGAGGGAGGCGCGTACAGCACGCACATCCGCACATCGGCGGCCTTCAGAGCGGCATCGACGCCATACATAGCCTCCAGAGGAGGAGCGATCAGATAGGCGATCGCCTCGCCCTCGGGAATACCGCAGCCCTCAGACAGATAGGAGCCGGTTCTGGAGATGCAGTGAGCATAGTAGCAGATACTGTCATCGTCATTGGCGGAAACAAAGTGGCAGACATTCTCGATCATATCCACGGCAGCTTCCAGGCCAGCCTTGGCCTCGGCGGGGTTGGGAGCGGCCAGAATGCCGATGATCTCGCCGGCCAGAGCGGTGTTGGCATTGGCGGCGCCGCCGTAGAAGCTCTTGGCGTAAACGACCTTGCAGTCGGCCTTCTTGGTGGCTTCGTCCAGTGCGGTATAAGTAACATCATCGCAGTCAGCGGTGATCAGAGCCAGAGACTTCTGGTCGGGGGTCAGGCCGAATTCCTTGGCCATGTCGGGGGAAACGTTGGGGATCAGTCTGGTTGCCAGAACATGAGCAGGCAGCGGATCTCGTTTCATAATGAATACCTCCCAATATTTTTACAGCTTCAGATCAGTACCGCTGGCTTTCTTGTCCAGCATGATCTTGATGATTTCAGCGATATGGGCACCAGCCTCAGCGGGGATAGTACCGGCACGGTGGATATTGGACACGACGGTGCGCCGTGCCTCGGGCATACCCACAGTCGCCTTATACGCAATGTAGGCGGACATGGACTCCGCGGTGATCAGGCCCGGACGCTCACCGATCAGGGTGCAGGTCACCGTGGCGCCCAGCACCTCGGAAATCTGATCCATCACGCCGACGCGGCCGTACTTCACGAAGAAGGGCGTGCCCACATCGATATTGTAGCTCTTCAGGCCCTGCATGATGGCGGGCAGCAGGTCGCCGACGTTGGCGGCCACGGAAGCGGAAGACAGGCCGTCAGCCACGTAGATCTGCACAGTGGGGTTCTTCTTGCACTTGGCCTTGATGGTCTCCACAGCCTCGTCGCTCAGCTTGCGGCCCAGATCGGGACGAGTCAGGTAAGTATCCTTGCTGTCGCACTGGGTCTGGACCGTGAACAGGCCCATCTTCTCAACGAACTCGTGATCCACGTCGTTGAACACGGCGTCCTGTGCGGCGGAATGGGCCGCGCGGAACTCCAGCTGGGGCAGCGTCTTATAGCGTGCGCCGGCCTTGCCGATGCCCAGACGGCAGGGAGCCGCCATTTTCAGTTCGGCGTACTCGTCGCGGTGCTCCGGGTTTTCCACCAGATACTGCTCGCGGATGTCGATCTGGGTAATATCGGGCAGTTCACCCTCCTCGACCTTGGAGGTCACACCCTGGAAACCCTCGTCCGCGCATTTCTCCTCCGCAGAGGCGGGCTCTGCCTTCGGCGCGGAGCCCAGGTTGTCAGCAAGATTCATCTCCATCAGGACTTGTTCAATAATTGCTCTTAAATCTTTTTCTGCCATTGTCTGCGCCCCCTTTCCTTATCGTTTCAAGAACACGGAAGCGTCGCCCGCCTTGGGGGTCAGCTTGCCATTTTCAGAGAAGCCCATCTTCTCCAGCCACATATCGAATTCCTTAATGGGCCGCAGGCCGAAGACCTCACGCAGAGCGGCAGCCTCATGGTAGCCGGTGCACTGATACATCAGCATGCAGTCATCGCCCTGGGGAACGCCCATGATGTAGTTGCAGCCAGCCGCGACCAACAGGGTAGCCAGGTTCTCGATGTCGTTCTGGTCAGCCTTCATGTGGTTGGTATAGCAGGCATCGCATCCCATGGGGATACCGGTCAGCTTGCCCATGAAGTGGTCTTCCAGACCGGCACGGGTGACCTGCTTGGAATCATACAGATACTCGGGGCCAATGAAGCCGACGACGGTATTGACCAGGAAGGGCTGGAAGCGCTTGGCGAAGCCGTAGCAGCGGGCCTCCATGGTGACCTGGTCCCAGCCGTTGTGCGCGTCGGAGGACAGCTCGGAGCCTTGGCCGGTCTCGAAGTACATGACGTTGGGGCCGGTGCTGGTGCCGCGGGACAGCATAGTGGCACGGCCCTCGGTCAGCATATCGGCGGTCAGGCCGAAAGCCTCGTTGCCCTTCTGGGAGCCGGCGATGGACTGGAACATCAGGTCCATGGGAGCGCCGAACTTCTGAGCGGCAGCTGTCTGGGTGGTAACATGGGCCAGCACGCAGATCTGGGTGGGGATCTCCCACTTGTTCTTGAACTCGTCAAACATCTTCAGGATGCGGGCCACGCTCTCCACGGAATCATCCACGGGGTTCAGGCCGATGACGGCGTCGCCGCAGCCAAGGGACAGGCCCTCCATCACGGAGGCGATGATGC
>JAUNWB010000001.1 GCA_030540535.1 Elusimicrobiales bacterium | reverse complement strand
CTGAGAATAGTCACACTTTTAAAGTTGTATTCTTGCGCGTTTCCCCTATGGGGAATTGCTTTCCTATACAAATTAAAAACGTGCCCGGGTTTTAGCCACATCCGGGCACATGTTGACTTTACTAACAAAATTTACTATAATATATTATCTTAATCCAGTATTCTGCTGGATTTTGTGTTTTAATCTTATTTCCCAGCCTAGAAAAATCAGGAAAAAATAGTATACTATATACAAATACCTTTTATAGGAGTATTTGTATGTCTATTAATTCTTTTAATGATGAAATAAAGCGGACGGCTAAAAATTATTTAATCCAGCTTGAGAACTATTTTAAAGCGGACAAGGCGGATGTTTTATTTTATTATGGAGATATTGATAGAGTATATGAACAGGTATTTAGAAATGCTTTAGAAGCATTGGTTAAACAACATGAAAAGAATCATAGAGAAACTTTGATTATTGTGCTGCAAACCAATGGCGGAAGTGTAGAAACTACGGAAAAATATGTAAATTTAATCCGCAAATACTATAAAAAAGTATATTTTATCATCCCTAATTATGCTATGAGCGCGGGAACAATCTTTTGCATGTCAGGCAATAAAATTTATATGGATTGTTCCTCTTGTCTTGGGCCTATTGACCCCCAAATTTATTCTATAAAAGAACAGCGTTTTGTTCCGGCAAATGGTTATTTGGATGAGATTAATGCAATGATTGAAAAATCCAAAAACGGAACTCTCTCCAATGTTGAATTTGTGATGTGTCAAAATCAAGATTTGGCCTTTTTAAATCAATGCAAGCAAACAGCCTCCTTGGCGGTTAATCTTTTGAAAGAATGGTTAGTTAAATATAAATTTTCCGATTGGAAGATTACAGAAGAACGCCAAATCCTAGTAACGGATGAATACAAGCAGGAACGGGCGAGAGATATTGCGGAGCAATTGGGCAAGAATTCTAAATGGCATGTTCATTCTAGGCCCATTATGATTTCAGAATTAAAAAAACTAAATATCCGCATAGATGATTATACCCAAAATGAACCTTTAAAAAAATTGATTCGTCAGTATTCTGATTATGTGTTGCAATATATTCAAAACACGCAGAATACTCCAAATGTCAGATTTATTCATACACGATTATTTTTTTAGTAGGAGAATTTATGAAATTAACTAATAAAGAAATAAAAAACAATAAATTTTTAGATATGAATAAAATAGCCGAAGTTAATTCTTACATAGCCTCGGTGCAGAATTTAATTGTTAAAAAAGGATATGAAGAAGGAGAACCTTTTGGAGAATCTGCAAACACATCCCAGGCTATTTTTAATTTTATCTCCCAAAAGCAATAAGTGAAGAAACGGCGGTGATTCTCATGATGCCAAAACTAGAACAAAATGACTTATCTTTTCCTAAGATATATGCCTTTAGAAATTCTGAGGAAGTTTTAGAAAATTCAAAGATTACAGTTAAGTCAACCGATAATATCTAATTTATCCCCGCTTCGGCGGGGATTTTTATAAATCCCACCTGGAAAAATAATCAAAAATTGATATACTATTATATAGAGGAGGCTCTATATGAACATAAATAATAAAAAAGAAGCTTTATTATTTGGTTTTGGCTCCATTTTTAATTTATTTGGAGCAGTTCCTCGTTGTGTCAAAAACTCTGGCTCCCGTGCTTTTGCAAATGATACGCAAACCATTTCTAAAGATTTCAATGAGGTATTAAAAAATGCCGGAACAGGAAAATAATAAGCGTCACGACTTGCAGAAAATAGACGCGGCAGAGATTTTGGAAGACCATCCAGAATTAAAAAACTTACCGCCCAAACAACAGAAGGCTGTAGTTCAATATATTATGAAGCTATCGGCCTCTTATTCTTGTCAGTTACCTCCACCTGCGGCATTGGCGGAGTATGATAAATTATATCCAGGATTAGGCAACACGCTAGTCCATTCCATTGTGGAAGAAGGAAATCATCGCCGCCAAAAAGAAAACAAAATTCTGTCTATTATATCTCTTGGGCAAATATTTGCATTTATTCTTTGTATCTTGTTTATTGGTGCTGGCTGCTACGCTTTATATTGTAAAGAGCCTTGGGTTGCGGGGGGGATTTTTGGAACGGGAATAATTGGTGTAGCTTCTTGTTTCATGCAATTTAACAATACGGCAACAAAATCAGCCCCGCCCTCGCCAACTCCTATGGCTAATAAAAAGAAGAAGAAAAAGAAAAAGTCTAAATAAAGGTTTAATATCCGCTTGATTTTTTTGTAAATATTACTTATACTATCTTATCGGCGCGCTCACATTATTGATAGGTGAACTATCTTTATAGTATAGGCGCGTTTTTTTATGCCTAAATGACTCCATCAAAACTTTACTTTGATGGAGTTTTTTTATGGATAGAGAAAATAAAAAACTTTTATTGCAAACCTTTTGGGCTAATCACCTAATGCTTGCCCTTGCCGAATTAATACGCGATGTCTTTATTTTTTCTTCCTCTATCATCTCTTTAAGGTATACCTCTTATTGGGGTTTTGCTTTGTCGACGGCTTTAATCATATTCAGCTATATGGCTTCCGTTGGCTCTATTAAATACCAAATCCAGGCTATCAGTGCTGATTTAAACGAAGAAGATTTTTGCCAAGAAAAGCCTCATTGTTGGGGACCTTGGTTTACATGGGCGGCCATGGTCGTACTTATTTTTTCATTTTGGAGAAGTTTCTTATGTTAAAACAAATCTGTGATGCTTTAACTGCACTTCGCCAATATCTTTTACAAACGCACTGGGCCTGCCGGAAAAACTACGCCATCCACTTGCTGACGGACCGCATATACCAAGGCATCGCGGACGATATCGACCGCTTGAAAGAACTTTACATCGGCTCCACCTCCGATTTATCTATTGCTTGCGCTGAAACCACTTTTAAGGACGCTTTATCCTATATCCGGGCGTTGTCTGCGTCTACCGATTTAGACACCCGCGCCATGTTGGATAATTGCTTAAAGCTGGAAATCACAGTATCTAACCTATTAAACCAAGCTACCGATTTTTATAATAACCAACCCGAGGGAACGGCTTTTAAAGCCGGTATTCTTAACGCGCTGGGGGATATTGATGAAAAGCGTTTGCGCGATATATTTTTAATCCAAACGGAGCTTAAAAAATGAGCGGCAAAAGCAATTTAAAACCCATTCGAAGCGTGGGCGAAGCAAGGGAAAAGGGGAAAAAAGGGGGAATCGCGTCTGGGCTGGTTCGGGCCAAGCGTGCCACTTTACGGCAAACCCTTTTGACGCTCCTTGAAACGAATGTAACAACGCCGTTCTCCAAAGACAAGATGCCCGCCGACCAAGCGCTGGCGTTCGGGCAGATTATTAAAGCCGTCAACGGGGACACTTCGGCCGCGGTTTTCGTACGCGACACGATAGGGGAGAAGCCCAAAGACGTTGTAGACGCAAATTTATCCATTCCCGTTATTATAGACGACCTTTCCACGCCGGAGGCAAAGCGTGGCAAACGTAAAGCTAAGTGATTTAATCGCCCCTGTATTTTGGCCCGTTTGGCAGGATATTAAGGCAAACGCCCATACGCACTATTGGTTTAAAGGGGGGCGCAGCAGCACCAAGAGTTCGGCTATATCGCTCTTTCTTATTTTGCTTTTGATGGCGGACCCGCAGGCCAATGCGGTTATCTTCCGCAAAGTGGGGGACACGCTGCGCAATAGCGTGTACGAACAGCTTAAATGGGCAATCCAGCGCCTGGGACTTGAGAATTATTTTAAATGTTCCGTGGCCCCGTTGGAGATGACGTATCTGCCCACCCGGCAGAAAATTCTGTTTCGGGGGGTGGATGACCCGTTAAAAATCAAATCATTAAAAACGGCCAAAGGGTATTTTAAATTGGTTTGGTTTGAAGAATTGGCGGAGTTTTCGGGCCTGGAAGAAGTACAGAACGTGCTGCTTTCTGTGATGCGCGGCGGGGGGAATAATCCGTTTATTTATTTTTATTCTTACAACCCGCCCCCGCAGGTAAGCAACTGGGTAAACCGCACCGCAAGCACGCCGCAGCGGGACCGGCTGGTTATTACCAGCAGTTATTTGGACGTACCGCGGGAGTGGCTGGGAAACGCGTTCTTGCGGGAAGCCGCCCACCAGCAACAAACAAACGATATGCTTTACCGGCATATCTATTTGGGTGAAATTACGGGCAGCGGCGGGGCGATATTCCCCAACGCGCAGAGTTTAAGCATAACGGACACCCAAATCGCCCAGTTTGATAATCTGCGCCAGGGGATAGACTGGGGGTTCGTAAATGACCCGTTTTGTTTTTTAAAGCTGCATTATGACAGCACGCGGCGGGATGTTTACATCTTTGAAGAAATTTACGGAACTGGCATCAGCAACCGCGAAGCTATTGCCAAGGTGGACGCCATAGCGGACCCGTACACCGCCATCTATGCCGACAGCGCAGAGCCCAAAAGCATTAAAGAGTTTAAAGACGCGGCGCTGTACGTCAAAGCGGCGGACAAAGGGCCCGGCAGTGTAGAGTACGGGATTAAGTTTTTGCAGGGGCTTACGCATATTTATATCGACCCCGAACGATGCCCCAACGCGTGGCGGGAATTTAGCCTGTACGAACTGGAAAAAGACCGTAACGGTGAATGGAAGCGGGAGCCGCCGGACAAAGACAATCATGCGATAGATTCCGCGCGCTACGCCTTATGTAAAGACACTTTAACATGGTAAAGAACATTCTAAATTGGTTTAAAAAGCAAGAACAGAAATCCGCCCCTGCGCCCCGGCAGGAGCAGGCTTTTGACCGTTTCCTTGAGCTGGAAGAGGCTGGGCAAAACACGTCCGCTCCGGCCGCCAAATTGACCCGGGAAGAACAGGACGAAATTTTAAACCGCGTGTTCCCGGTACAAAAAGCGGCGCTGTACGATTCCAACACCGGCAAATACGCGATGGATGCGGATTTTGGCTTTTCGCAAATGAAGGGACTGATTACCGATTCCGGCCGCCAGGATGACCGTATCTTCCGCTTTTACGGCAAACATTCGTTTATCGGGTGGCAGCTGTGTGCCATGATTAGCCAGAACTGGCTGGTATCCAACGCGTGCGCCGTCCCTGCGGATGATGCCGTGCGGCCCGGTTGGAAGAACATTATCAAAAGCATAAACCAAGAGGATTTAAACCCGGAAGAACTTACCTCGATAACACTCAAAAAATATCATTTGGCAGAAAAGTGCCGCCAGCATATCAAAAACTCCCGCATTTTTGGGGTATCTTACGCGCTTTTATGCGTGGACGGAATCGATTACAGCCAGCCGTTTAATTTGGACGGCGTGCGCCCGGGCAGCTTTAAAGGCATCAGCATTATAGACCCGGTATGGATTACGCCGCAGTGGAGCGCGGGCGCCTTAAATAATCCGGCCAGCCCTAATTTCTACGAACCCACCTATTATCAAACCAACGGCGCGGGACGCATACACGCCAGCCATATTATTAAACTGGTGCATGAAGAAGTGCCGGATTTGCTCAAACCGTCTTATTATTTTGGCGGTTTACCGCTGACGCAGGAAATTTACGAACGCGTCTATGCCGCGGAACGTACTGCCAACGAAGCCCCGCTCTTGGCGCTTACGAAACGTCTGTTAGTGGTGCCGACCAGTTTGCCGCGTTTAATAGGGCACCCGCAGGAAGCCTGGAACCTTATAAAAATGCTGATTTTCGGGCGCGATAACCAGGGCATCTATTTCACGGAAGCAGGCGAAAAAAACCAGGTCCATCAAGTTGACACCAGTCTGTCGGATTTGGACGCTGTTATCATGTCGCAGTATCAGCTGGTATCGGCCATTAGCCGTATTCCCTCGCATAAACTTCTTAAAACCGACCCCAAGGGGCTAAACAATAACGGCGAATATACGATAAAGGACTATAACCAGGAATTACAGTCTTTGCAGGAAAAAGGCATGCGGCCGCTTATTGAGCGGGTAAACGCGTTGACACTGCGTTCCGATTTGCCGCACTTAAAAGGCGTGCAAGAAATCCTTACCGAATTTAACCCGATTGATATGCCTACGGAGAAAGAAAAAGCCGAAGTGGAGCATCTCCATGCGCAGGCGGCTTCTGCGTATGTTGCGGCCGGCATATTAAGCCCCGAAGAAGTACGCAAAACCTTGCGGATGGAAAAGGGGGGAAAATACACCGATATAGACGAAGAACTCCCCGCGGAAGAAGTGCCGGAAGATTTGGACCTGCCGGATGATAACGACGATGGGCACAATCCGCCCCCGCAAGGGATGGATTCGGCCGACTGGGACGAAAACAAACACCCGCGCAAGGATAACGGACAGTTCGGCACGGGAAGCAGGCAAGCCGTTTCCAAACAGAAAAAAACCGCAAAATCGGTACATTTTGAAAAAGCCGACGCTTATTTAAAGGACGCCAAACCCGTTGCCATTATTGAAGGAAACGAATTTGAAGGCAACACCGTAGCTGAAAAACGCAACGCGGCTGAAAAATATTTTGAAGCGAATTTAAGAAATAAAAAATTTACCAACAAAGATTGGGGCAAAGACATTAAAGTGCTTAGTGCCAGCAAAGCCTTGCACGAGGCTTTTTCCGAAGAAAAAATAAATGCCATAAAGTACTTGCCCGATATGTTGGAAAACGCTAAATATATTGGTTTTGAAGAGGATAAAAAACAACGTCCGAATGTAAAAGGGTTTCATTATTTGGCGTGCAACGTTACTATTAACAAGAAACCGCAAGGCGTGATAATGAGCGTGCGCGAAGATAACAACGGAAATATTTTTTACAACCATATTCTGAGAAAAAGCGAAGAAGGAACTGTCAGCTTGCCGGCTCCTAATGTCGGGGCTCCCGTTCCTTCTTCTATGGATAGTATAGCGGAAATAAACCCAAAAATCAAGTGGCATTTTGGGGATTAAAAAAGATTTATGGCCAGAAAAGAAAAAGAACAAATCATTTTAGGCAAGCCGCTTATCCCCAATGCGGGCGTGAGAACCTGGTACACCAAAGAATTAAATAACCTGGTGGCCGAAATGGACGAACGCACGCGGCGGGAAGTGCTGGAAATCTTCCGCACCGTGGCGCAGAAAGGCGGCAGCGTGGAAAGCCAGGAACGTATCTTGCTGGCAAAGCTGGAACGGTATTACGGGGATTTGTTCAAAAGAAAAGCAAAAGAGCTGGCCCAGTCCATGGTTCGCAAACAAAACCGCAGCGTATCAGCCGGCCTGCGGGCAACGCTGGCGGCCGTAGCGGGAGGACAGGCTTTTGTTCCCGTCAAAACCAGGAGCATAACGGGGGCTGTATTAAAAGATTTTAAAACGTCCGTAAGCCAAAACGTGAGTTTAATCCGTTCGATTCACAGCCAGTATTTTACGCGTATTGAAGGCGCGGTTTACCGTGCTATTATTGACGGGCAAGGCTCCGGGTTTTTGCGGGACGAACTGATTAAATGCGGCGCGGAAAGCAAGCGCCGGGCGCGCAATATAGCGCGGGACCAATCCCACAAAGCCTATGAAGCCCTATCCCGCGCGCGCATGCAGCAGATGGGTATACAGTATTGGCAGTGGGAACACGGCGGCGGCACCAAAACGGTGCGTGAATACCATATCAAAGACGTAAGCGAAGGGGGACTTAATCACTCGATACATAAAATCGGCGCCAAAGCCTATGACCCCACCAAAGGGGTGCAGCGCGACATCTTGCCTGGCGAACTGCCTTTTTGTTCGTGCCGGATGCGCCCGGTGATTAAATTTGACTGATTATGAAACAAATAGACCACAACCAATTTTGGCTGATTAAAGATAACCCGATAACAAAAGCGGGCGTATTCCCGTATTTGGGCAAACAAATTGCCCCTTCCCTGGAGCCGGAAAAGATTTACCAGGTATACCGCCCCGCGGAAGAAATTAAAAAAGCGGCTGATACTTTTAAGCTGGTTCCGCTGGTGGATAACCATACCATGCTGGGCGCCGAATTTACGCCTGCGGAAGAAAAAGTGGTCCACGGCGTATTGGGGGAAGATATACGCGAACAGGACGGTATTTTGTACGCCAATGTAAAGATATTCTCCGAAACGCTCAAGCAGGAGATACAGAACGGAAAGAAAGAACTTTCCCTGGGGTATTTCTGCAATTACGATTTAGTTCCCGGGCAATATAACGGCATGCACTATGACGCTATTCAGCGGGACATAAAAGGCAACCATATCGCTTTGGTGGACCGCGGCCGCATGGGGCATGATGTACGCGTAATGGACCGGGCGCTTGCGTTTGATTGTATGGATATCACGGGCACCTTTGACGAAAACCCGAACCACAACCCCGAAAACGGGCAGTTTACCTCCGGCGGCGGTGCGGTCAAAAAAACCGAAACTGGAGCCAAACAAGGCGCTTCTTCCGCACCCATAGAAATCACGGGCAACGAACTGGGGGACTATAAAGACATTACAGAACTGCGCAAAAAAGCCTTGGATTATTACAAGAACCATTTGCAGGGGAAATCTGCCAAAAACCCCGTTCTCGGCGAAGTGTTATTTAGCCGTAAAGGTAAAAGGGAATTTGAACATTATTCCGCAAACCCGGACAAATTAAAAATGATACTGGCTGTAAAAAGCATCCTGGATACCAGCCGCGACGTATCAACGGAAGATTTACACAAAGTCCGCAACGACGGCGCCATCCGCTTCCACCGCGTGGCGGGGAAAGTAAAAATAGGCACGGGGGAAAAAAGCAAAACGGTAAACGTAAAAGTGTTAGTGTGGGAAGACAGAGATGGCAATAAATTTTATGACTTGGAATTACCCAAATAAAAACCCCACCCGTTGGGGACACCGCATTACAAGTACGGGCCGCGGGTGGAGCTACAAATAGTATAGCCAATAAAAACCGATAAATCAAGGGGCAATTTGATGAAAAAGTTATCCGAAATGACCATATCCGAAATGTTGGAAAGCGCCACCGACGGCATGAACCTTTTTATAGAAGAAGATGTAAGCAGTGAACATAACGGGGTTGGCGGTAAAGACGCCGCCCCCGAAAAGGAGAACGAAATGGACAAAGTAAAACAAGCCATTGAGGCAATCAAGGCCCTGTTCGCCGACCCCGAAGCGGGGGATAAAGACGGCAAACTGGCCGAAATCCTCGGCGCTCTTGGCCAGGCTCCGGCCGCTAATGACGCCTGCGCGGCCAAAGACGAAGACGTCGACAAGCGCAAACTGATTGACGAAATCGGCGGCATTCTGAAGGACAAAGTCAGCGACGAGATTATCCGCACCGTCATCGGAAAAGCCGAAAAAATCGCTTACAACAAAAGCGAAGCCGGCTCCGGCGATGATGAAGGCGTGGAAAATAACAAACTGGCCGAGAAAGTAAACGGCGTAGAAAAAGCGGTGGACGAAATGCCCGCCAAACTGCTGCGTATGCTGGCCGGCCGGGAAGCGCTGTATAACCAGGTCAGCCCGCTTGTAGGCGCTTTTGACCACGCCGACATGACCGAAGCGCAGGTGGCCAAGTACGCCTGTGACAAACTGGACGCCTTGAAAGACACCCCGGCCGAAAAAGCCGTCGATGTTTTGAAAGGTTATCTTAAGGCGCAGAAACCCCAGCAGATTCTGTCTATGGACGCCGCTTTGCCGGCGGATGAGAAAGACGCGGGGTTCGAGGCTTTCATGAAGGGGGAATAGAAATTTATGCCTTTTCAAAAAACTGTAAACACCAAACTTGCATTTGGTTTACCCGGGGAATTTTACGACAATACCCCGCGCCGCTGCCGCACCTACAAAATGGCGGCCAACGGCTCCGCGCTGCCGACCTTCGGCTATGCCTGCACGGTTACGGCCAATGAAGGCGAAGCGCAGGCAGGCGGTTCCAACGCGTTTGCCGGTATTTTGGTTAACCCCAAAGAACATGCGCTGCGCGGCGGAATTGCGCCGTCTATGGAATTGACGGCAGGCACCGTAGGAACGCTGTGTTCTTTCGGGCACGTGATTGTTACCGTAACCGCCGCCGTAACGGAAACCTCCCTGCCGGTATATAACACCGCCACGGGGGCCATCAGCGGCGTAGCCGCGGGTTCTTCTTCCGCCGGCACGGGTAACGCGTTTATCCCGAACGCTAAATTTGTTTTCCACGCTGCCGCCGCGGGCGGTTTGGCGGTGTTGGAACTCAACGGCTTTGCCAACGCTCCGGCTGCGGCCAGCGGGAACTAAGGAGGATATAAAAGATGAACGAAACGCAAATTATTCAAAGGTTTTCTCCTTCCCAGTGCCGCCCTTTTGCCATGGACGCGGGAACGAAGGACGCCACTCTTACCAAACTGGGCATCGGTGTCAGCCAAAAAGCGATTGCCGACTACCGCCGCCTGTTCGCGCAGGATGACACGGCGCCTGCGGGCATTACCACCCCGTCTATTGCGACGCCGGTGCAGTTCTTGCAGTGGTGGAACCCCGAAATCGTGGAAGTGGCCACCGTTCCTACGGACGCGGACGAAATTATCGGTAAAACCACCGCGGGCACTTTTGCCGATGAAGAAATCGTGCAGCCCATTGTGGAACACATCGGCCAGGCCCATCCGTACGGTGACATGGCCAACCCGCGCCTGGCTTCCTGGAATGTGAACTTCGAAGCGCGCACCATCGTACGCTTTGAAGAATCCATGGAAGTGGGTATTTTGGAAGAAGAACGCGCCGCGAAAATGCGCCTTTCTTCCGCCAAAGAAAAACGCGCCGCCTGCGCCACCGCGCTGAAAATCGAACGCAACCTGATTGCCTACAACGGTTTTTCGGACGGAACCAATAAAACCTACGGATTATTGAACGACCCGAACTTGCCTGCGTACGTAGACGCGGCCAAGAACGCCGCCAATACCAGCACCCAATGGGCGGACAAGACTTTCCTGGAAATCCAGGCCGACGTACTCAGCATGATTGCCGGACTGCAAAACTCCAGTAAAGGTTTGTACAACCCCAAAACCAAACGCGCTACGTTGACAGTGTCCTTGGGAGCTGAACAGTACATGAACAAAACCAGCGACTACGGCGTATCCGTTGCCAAATGGCTGGCAGAAACGTACCCGCTGATTACCGTAAAATCCACCGTGTTTTTAAACGATGCCCACGGCGGTGACAATGTAGCCTACCTGGTAGCAGACGAAACCAACGGTAACAAAGTGATTGACCAGTACGTGCCGGAAGAGTTTAGATTTTTGGGCGTGTTCAACAAAGGCAAAAGCTACGAAGAATTTTTTGCCAACGCCACCGCCGGGGTTATGGTTCGCCAGCCCATCGGCGTATACCGTTTAAGCGGTATCTAATTTGGGCCCCTATTCTCCGGGCTCGGGGCGGTTTCCGCCCCCAGTCCGGGGAGGGGGAAAAGGAGAATAGCATGCCTTATATCATCAGTTCTTTAACCGCAGACCACCGCTACGCGTTTTACGAAAAAACCAGCGGCAACGTACTGCGCGTTAAAAAAGAAATTTTAATCAAAGGCGGCGCCAACGTTGCCAACAAAAAAACGCTGCTTACCCCGTCCGGGGCCGTAACGGAAGTATCCGAGCAAGATTTGGAACTTTTAAAAACCAATATCGGATTTAAAAACCACCTGGAACGCGGGTTCCTTAAAATTATGGAAACTTCCAACAAATACAAAGCCGAGGAAACGGCGGAAAAAATGGACGTAAAGGACAAATCTGCCCAGCGCACCCCGGAAGATTACGAGAAAGAGGGCAAAAAAGCCCCCCGGACCAGAAAAGGAAAATAATTTATGGCGGGGAATATAGTTACTGTTACGGTGGAAGGAATGCGCCTGCAGCTTCCGTATTTTAAAAATGCGGAAAAATACCCGGATGAGGTGCTGGCAGCCGATTTGGAACTGGCCCAGTGCTATATGTCCCCGCTATCCTGCGGACCCTTGAAAGGGGCTTGCAGCGCGCGGGCGGTGTATCTGATGGCGGGGCATTTGCAGGTACTTACGGACCGCATAAACGGCGGCAATATGGGTACCGGGCTCCAAACGGGGGCCAGTGTAGACAAGGTAAGCATCACGCTTACGCCGCCCCCCAGTAAGGACCAGTACGATTACTGGCTTAATTTAACCCCCTTTGGGGCTGATTTGCTGTTTTTACTCAACAGTTTTGCTCCCTTGGGCTTTTACTTTGGCGGCAGCAACGAGAACGTGTTTCGATGAAAATAAAACGGACCGAAAAGCTACGGCAAGTTATTAAAAACGCTTCCAATTTGGGAAACGTCCGCATAGAAGCCGGATGGATACACCCGGGGGAAAAACATGCCGACACCAAACTGACTATGGCCCAGCTGGCGCAAGTAATGGAATACGGGGCCGTAATCGGGAAGAAGACCCACATTCCACCCCGGCCGATGCTGCGAATGACGGGCAAGCTAAAAGTCAAAGAGTGGGTAAAAGAAGCGGCGGAACGGACCAAAGACGTTTTAAACGGAAAGCAAAAAGATTCGGACGCTTATGAATCCCTGGGCGCGCTGATAGCGGATGATATTAAGGGTACCATGAGTAATTCGGCGTTGTATGCGCCGAACGCCCCGTCTACCGTTAAAAAGAAAGGCAAAAACACCCCGTTGCTAGATACACTGGTACTGCGTGGTGCGGTGGATTATCGGAGTACTAAAAAATGATTTTAGGCGATTTACTTTCACAGGCTTTTAACATTATCCCTACGCAGGAGTTTGAGTATTGCGCTTTTACGGGTAAAACCGTAAATACGCTGGGAGTGTTTGTAAACGAGTATGCCGCACCCGTCAAGTATTTCGGCAGCATACAAGCCCTCGAGCAGACACAATACGAAAAACTGGGCCTTAATTTTGAACGGGAATACCGAACGGTATACGCCAGCGTACAAATGAAAGGGTTAGACAAACAGGCCACGCCGGACATACTGATTTTTGAAGGACGGCGGTGGAAAGTAATCCGCAATACGCCGTGGTTTAATATAGACGGCTGGTGCGGCGTAGTGGTTACGCCGGATGACGAAAATACAACTGCGGAGGCGGAAAATGACGGACAACCAGGTAACGGCTGATTTAATTGCTCTTATCAAAACGGGCCTTTCCGGGTTTGCTCCGTGGCAGGTGGTGCAGAGTTACCAACCGACCAGAGGGCATTTTTCCCGACCCTACATTTTAATCCACCGACTGGGGGAAACAGCTTTCGGGCACCTGCAAACGTGTTCTTTTAAACCCGAAAACGGCGGGCAAATTATTCAAAGCACCTGGCAGATAGATGCCGTGCGTTACAGCCGGGTGCAGGATGACGTTACAGCCCTGGGCGCCGGGGACGTACTTAAACGGCTGCGAAACTGGTTTATGTCGGATGCGGCCGCGCGGGAACTGCGCGCCAAAGGATACAATGTTTTGCGCGTGGGGGAGATAGCTACCCCGCAGATAGAAACCGAAACGGAAACGTTCCAAATTTTACCCAATTTTACTTTGGATTTGATTTATAAGCAAACGTACGAGCAGCAAACGCCGGATATTACTTCGGCGAAGTCAATTATAAAAGGAGTATAAAAATATGATTAGCCAAAGCCAGTATGTAGATATTACGTCCGGCGTAGGGGGACAGGCTCAGGCGGGAGCCCGGGAACATATCCTGCGCGTCTTTACCGCCAGTTCTTATATGCCTTCCAATACCGTGCTGGAGTTTAGTTCCGCCGGCGCTGTAGGGGAATATTTCGGTTATAACAGCCGGGAATATGCGTTGGCGCAGGTGTATTTCGGTTTTGTAAGCGTGCAGCAGCAGAGCCCTTCCAAAATCTCTTTTTGCGCGGATATTTCTTCCGCCAAAGCGCCTTTCCTGCGTGCCACCGCAGCCCCAACGAGCCTTGCCAATTTTAAAACGGTAAAAGACGGCGCGTTTACGCTTTCTCTGGGCGGGCTGACCAGTGAAGTGACGGGGCTTGATTTTTCCGCCGTTACGGCATATAGCGATGTAGCCGCGGCGGTGCAAGGCGCCTTGCGCGGCGCACAGTCCGCCAATGCGATGTGGCAAAATATCACCTTTGAGTTTGACGCCGAAAGCGGCGGATTTGTACTCACCGGCGGCGAGGCCCAAGCGGGGGCTATTGTAGCGCTCAGCGCGGGGAAATCCGGCACGGATATCAGTTCCATGCTGGGGCTGGACGAAGTGTCTAACCCCGTTGTTTCCCAGGGCGTTTCCGCCGCTTCCTACAGCCAACTGTTAACTGATAGTTTAAACCTTTCCAACAACTACGGCACGTTTGCTTTTTTGACGCAGCCGGATAATGAGGGTATCTCGGAAATTGCCGCGTGGACCCAGGGGCAAAACCTTTTGGGCGGCATGTACTTACAACCTATTGCCAAATCGGATTATTCGGTAGTTCAGCCGTTGGTAAAAGATTACAGCGGCACCGCCCTGATTGCCGACGCGTTTACGCCGTATTCTTACGCGTGGCTGGTTCCGGCGTGTGTGGCCGCGACCACCAATTTCAACCGCGTAAACGGTACGCAAAATTACATGTACAAACAAATGCCCGGTGTGGAACCTTCCGTCACTACAGACGCCGAATACGAAGCCTTGTCCGCCGTGCGCGTTAACTTTTACGGCAGTACGCAGCAGGCCGGCACGCCGATTGCTTTTTTCCAGCCCGGCAAACTCCAAGGCGAAGTGGAAGACATGGGCGTTTATATGAACGAACTATGGCTTAAAGACGCAGCCGCGGTAGAATTTTTGAATTACCAACTTTCCGTACCCAAATGGCCCGCCAATGCCTCCGGCCGCGCCACAGGGGACGGTCTTTTGCAGGGCGTTATTGAAACTGCCAAAAATAACGGCACCATTTCCCAGGGCAAAGAGCTGACCAATACGCAAAAGGCCTATATTACCAGCCTGACGGGAGATGCAGACGCCTGGCGCAGCGTGTACAGCGAAGGGAACTATCTGCATTCGCAAATCGTACCCATAACGGCCAACGGCAATACCGTTTACGAATACCAGTATACGCTGGTCTATTCCAAAGGCGACAGCGTGCGCAAAGTAACCGGCACGCATACCTTGATTTAAGGAGGAATATCATGCAAGACGTAAGTTTTATTGGCGGAAAAGTAACCGTTATTGCGGCCCCGACGTTCCCGCAAGGGTTTGAAATCAGCGAGTTTGCGGACGATGCTGACCCGCTTGATTTTCCCGCAGCCCAAATTGCCGAATACGGCATGGGCGTAAACGGGGATTTGGTAGTGTGGACGCGCGCCGCTGCGCTGGAAGTAACTTTAAACATTATTCCCAATTCGGACGCGGACAAAAACCTGTCTATTTTGTACGACATGAACCGCGCCGCCAAAGGCAAAATCAGCGCGCAGGACGTAATCACGCTGGTGGCTTCGTACCCGGACGGCACGCGCAAAATTCTTTCCAACGGAAAGCTGGTGTCCGGCGTTCCGGCGGGCAGCGCAAGCTCGAACGGCCGTATTAAGACGAAAGAATATAAATTCGTCTTTGAAAACAAAATCAATTAACAAACCCGGAGAATAGTATATGGAACTTTTGGAGCCCAAAGAAATTGTAATTAACGACGCAACCTATAGAATCGGCAAGTTCCCCGCCGTGGCGGGGCGGGAGATTATCACCAAATACCCCTTAAGCAACATTCCGCGCGTGGGGGACTATGCCGTAAGCGAAGAAATCATGCTTAAACTCATGAGTTATGTGGAGCGGGTGCTGCCGGACGGTACCGCCGTGCGCCTTAGCACAAAAGAACTGGTAAACAACCATGTCCCTTCCTGGGAAACGCTGGTCAAGCTGGAGGCGGCCGCGCTGGAGCATAACTGCAGTTTTTTTCAAAATGGCAAGAGTGCCGCTTTCTTCGAAAAATTAGGAACTCTTGCCCAGCGGAAAGTTACCGAAATATTGACGTCCTTATTGGAAACGTCGTCGCGTCCGGCAAAGCCACACTCCGGGAATTAAAGACAGTGTACACACTCGAGGACGCCATGCAGTTGTGGGAAGTTGAAGCAGTTACCCGCTATAACGAAATGCAAGCCTATGAGGCGGCCCAACAGCAGACAAAGAGGAAATAATGGCCATTACAGATACTTTTGCTTTGGTGTTTGAAACCCAAGGCTCCCAAGCGGTGGTAAAAGAATTTAAGCGCGTGCAGGACGCGTCGGACGCTGCTGCAACTTCCGCCCAAAAAGCCGAAAAAGGATTTACCGGGCTTAAAAACGGTATTGTAAAAGCCCTGGCCCCGTTGGCTGCTTTTGGCGTTATTGTTAACCGCACACTTAATTTTGCCGGGCAGGGAGAAGGACTGCTGTTTATGGCAAATTCCGCAGGCGTAGCGGCGGAAAAATTCAGTGCGTTGGCGCTGGCGGCCGAACGAATAGGCGGCAGCCGTGCCGGGATGGCGGCCTCTTTGGGTTCTTTAACCTCCAGCTTAATGGGTATCCGCCGCGGAGAAGAAAATGGCCTTACCCAAGCAGCGATGTATTACGGAGTACGCTTTGGCGGATCTGAAGGCTTGGCCACGCCGGAACAAATGCTTGAAAACATCGCCCGGGCCATGCAGGGGCGCAGCGCGGCCGAACAAATGGATATGGGCCGTATGTTGGGGCTTGATGACGGGACAATACGCCTTTTACAACGCGGGGTGGAAGGCCTGCGCAAGGAAATGGAACTGGCCAAAAAATACAACCCTTTTGATGAAAAAACCCTGGAGCGTATACAGAAGTTTCAGTACAGTCTGCGCGAACTGAAAGCCGCGTTTACCATGGTGGCGGGCCAGTTTTTAAGGGATTTAATCCCGCATTTCCAACGTTGGGCCGAAATCGGCAAGGGGGCGTTTGATTATCTTATTAGCCATGCCGATGAAGTAAAACTGGCGGTGGCGGCCATCGGTTTGGCCATATTAAAGGCTTTCGGGCCGCTCTATTTGCTGGGAGGACTTTTGGTCCTGCTCGTAGACGATTTTGCCACATTTGCCCGCGGCGGGGAAAGTGCTTTGAAGCCGCTTTGGGAAATTATCAGTAAAATCGTGGACGGCATTAAAACGGTGTCCGAATGGCTGAAAGAAAAGAAAGAAAACCCCGTGGCCGAAGGGACTCGGTCAGCCGGCAACAGCGTGCTGCAAACAGCCAAATCGATATTAAATCCGGCCGGGTTTTTGATGGACCAATACCATAACACCCTTCCCTGGCTTTTAGACAATATCCGCAGCGCTGACTGGGGCCACGGCCTGCGCACTATGACAGCCGCATCTGCCATGGGCGGCGGCGCGGTATTTAATAACCAAATAGAAATAAACGTCAACGAAAGCGGGGACCCGCAAAAGACGGTGCAGGCAGTCGGCAGCGGGCTGACCCGTGCCGGAATAACGGACGCGGAGGACGCGCTTTTAACGGCGCAGGTGAACTAATATGCCTTCCATACAACAGCAAATAGACCAAATGGCCGGGAGCGGCTTTAGCGTCACCAACCTGGCTTTAAACGCAGGCGGGGCGCTGTCTTTGGCCAATAACGGCAAAAACGTATTTATCGCCACCAATGACAAAGACGACCCGCGCGAAATACTCGTCTCTTCCGAACAGCGGGGCCTGGCTTTTGCTGCCGAATATGCCGGGCTTAACAGCGTGGTCATGTACGCGGAAGTAAAAGAAAGCAGCCATATTATGGAGCATCCGCTGGAAAACGGCTCCGTAGTGGCGGACCACCAAGTACAAATGCCCGTGGAAATACGGTTGCAAATTGTAATGCCGTATTATCTCTACGATGATATTGTAAACGATTTACGTAAACTCAAGGAAAACGGCACACTGGTCAGCGTACACTGCCAAGGCGGTGTATATACGGATATGGTGTTTGTGGATATACCGCACTCGGAAAAGGTTGAAAATGTTTCTCGCCTGTCATTCGATTGCACTTTGCGCCAGGCGATGCTGGTCACCGGAGAAAACGTTACACTGACGGAGGCCGACGTGCGCCAGGTTGCCAATTCCTCCACGGTTAAAAGCGGCCACAAGCAAGGAAGGGAAAGAAGCATGCTCAAAGATATTTGGCAAAGCATAGCGAATTTATATGTTTCTACATTTGGGTAAATTATGCAGGAAATTACGCTAGAAAAACAACCAAATCAACAGTTTAGCATTACCCTCGGCGGGGCGGCGTACGCCATTTCGCTCCGCACGCTGGAAAACGGGGCTACTTTGGCTGATATTACCAAAGATAACGAACCGTTAATCAGCGGCCAGCTTTGCCGCGGAAACGAACTGCTGCTACCATACCCTTATAAAGCGCGCGGGGGAAATTTCCTGTTTACCACTGCAGACGGCCGCTATCCGTCATATACGGATTTTGGAGGCTCGTGTCGGTTTTACTTTATTAGCGCTGAGGAGTTAGCCAATGCAAATGCAGCTGCCTAAACGTTACGCCCGTGTAGAAGTGGAAGTCAGCCAGAACACGGCTGACGGTAAAGTAACACACGAGCTGCAAGCGTTTGAAGGTTTAAATGTGCGCTTTAACATCGTCAAACGGGCCGGCAGCACCATGAACCGGGCAGAAGTGGCCATTTGCAATTTGAAAAAAAGCACCGTGGATTACCTTACCACCATTAATGCTTTGGAGCAAGACCAAAAGAACCGTAAAGTAATACGCCTTTTTGCGGGATATGAAGGACAAACAGGGCAAATTTTTGAGGGGGATATTATCCGCGCATTACCTTCCGCGCCGCCCGATGTGTGGCTGCAGACGCAGTGTTTAAGCGGGTACCACAACAATTTGCAGCTGGTTACGCTGGCGCTTAACGGCGGGGTAGATATCAAAGAAATATGCAGCCAGGCAGCCGCCCAGCTTAATTTAAAACTGGAATGGAACACCACGCAAAAAAAGAAGGTGGACCAATTTGTTTACCAAGGGCCCATGACGGCGGTTATAAGACATCTTAACGAACTGAAAGGGATTCGCGTATACCAGGACGATGACCGCCTGGTCGTGGAGGACGAAAACCCCGCTCCGCCCGCGGCCGGGGATACCGTGCGGCAGTTTTCCATTAAAAGCGGTTTGATAGGATTGCCGGAGCCGGATTTATTCGGTGTTAAATTTAAGGTGCTTTTGGACCCTTCTTTGCGCTGCGGCCAGGCAGTACGGCTGGAAAGCACGCAAATCCCGGCCGCCAGCGGTTTGTATTACATTTATTCCATTACGCACAGGGGGGAACTCCGCGCAGAGCCGTGGTATTCGGAGTTATCCTGCAGAACTTATGGTACAAAAAACTGATTCTTCTTTCCCGGCGGCCAATCCCGCCGACTTGCAAGGTTTGGACGGCCTGCTGGAAGTATGGCGCAAAAGCCTGTTTATGGCTTTGCGGGTAGCCTTGCCGGCCGTAGTACAGAGTTACAACCGGGCCGCCAACCGCGCAACGGTAACGCCCGCAATCACTTCGCAGTCCAGCGGCGGCCAAACGCTTACACTGCCGGAACTGGCCGATATCCCCGTATGCACGCCCGGGGGCGGAGGATTTGGGGCTTCTTTTCCGCTTGCGCCGGGGGACACCGGCTGGCTGCTGTTTTGCGACAGGGATATTAGCCTTTTTAAGGAATCCGGCGTTATTTCTCCGGCTAACACAAACCGCCTGCATAATTTGGCGGATGCCGTATTTTACCCGGACGTAATGAACAAAATCACCGTATCGGAACAGGACGATGGAAAGGCGGTTTGGCAAAAAATGGACGGAAGTATTAAAGTCGCTTTGGGGGACAGTGCGGTAGAAGTTACGGGCGACGTACGAATTAGCGGGGATTTGTCTGTAAGCGGTACCGTAACAGCCGCCGATGTTACCGCCGCCGGGGATGTGGTGGCGGGTGGAATTTCGCTTAAAAGCCATGTACACGGTGGTGTACAGGGCGGTAACGGCACTACCGGGGCTCCACAATGACGGCAGAAATATACGAACTTATTTTTCGGGGATTACAGTCCAAATATCCGGGGCAGGCTATTGGACCGCACTGGCGGCGCGTGCGCGTGGCGTTGGACGGCGGGGACGGAAGCGGTAATTTTGAGCACAAAGGCCGACCCGGAAAAAGAGGCGGCAGCGGCGAAGGCGGCGGAAAAGCGAAAAAACCTATAAAGGAATTTTTAGGAGAAGAATTTAAAGGGGTAAAAGGGCAAGCCGCAGTGGAAAAGCTGTTGAAAGAAAAAAGAGGCCATGTAAAAGCAGCGTTTACGCGCCAAGATATCGGGGATATTAATTTAGTTTGGGGAGATGAAGAAGGAGGCTTGTGCCATCTTATTAACCGCAGAATCAAACAAGGAATAGATATTAATTCTTTTCTTTCGGATTTGGCCGAAGTAATAGAAAAGGGGAAAATTTATCCCAACAAGTATTAT
Organism: Elusimicrobiales bacterium; assembly: GCA_030540535.1. Lineage (GTDB taxonomy): Bacteria > Elusimicrobiota > Elusimicrobia > Elusimicrobiales > Elusimicrobiaceae > Avelusimicrobium. Next base: position 5,815 of record JAUNWB010000001.1, on the reverse strand, counting down.
CAAAGCCGAATAGATGTTTGGCATAACGGGAAACTAGTAATTTTGGAAACAGCCTATGATGCAGGAAAAATAAACTGGGTAGTTACAGCATTTATCCAAAAAAACGAACCCAAAAGGTAAGCGGATAAAGTGAGCGGCCGCTTGTTTGTTATCAGTCCGATTCGCTAACTGATACCTTCTAGGTTCTTAAATAGTATAGCGGAAATAAAGCCGAAAATCAAGGGAATTTTAAGGAAAAAAGACAAATAAACGAGCCGAACAAGGCAAGCAAATTTGGGATTAAAAAAAGAGATTGGTTAGGTAGGACTGCCGTTCCCCTACATAGAAAGAACTAAAAAGTTCAATCAGCATCAGTGGCAGCGTCTTTTATGCTTGTCTAACCAATCTCACATAAATAGTATAGCTGTTAAAAAATAATTTTTCAAGGTATTTTATGAAGACATTATTCATTAACACAAACAATGATATTTATTTGGATTCATCCGGCTCTTTGGCCTTTGCGCAGGATATAGACGCGCAGGCCGCCATAGCTACGAACAAAACCCGCACCCTCTACGGAGAGGTGCCGCTGGCGGCGCAGGCGGGCATACCATTTTTTGATGTTGTTTTTAATAAGTTTGACCCGAAACTGTTTGAGCAGTTTTTACGCCAGACGCTCCTGGAAACCCCGGGGGCCGTGAAGGTGACGCAGTATAACTATGAAATCCAAAACGGCGTGCTGACTTATTCCGCCGTCTTAACCACCGATTTAGGGGAGGTAACTGTAAATGGCTGATTTAAGCGGATATATTAAGCAGGAAGGGGTTGTCATCCCGGATACTTCGGATTTGCAACAACAAGTACAACAAGAATACAAAAACGCCTTGGGCGAAGATTTGGACCTTTCCCCCGAAACTCCGCAAGGGCGGCTGATAGAAGCCGAAACCCTGGCCCGTAAAGGGGTACTGGATAATAATGCCCTGCTTGCCAACACATTGAACCCGAATACCTCTTTTGGGGTGTTTTTAGACGCCCTGTGCGCTTTAACCGGCACCACACGCGCTATGGCTACGCACACCGCTGTGCTGTGCGTACTCACCGGCCGCCCGGGTACGGTTATTCCCGCGGGGTCCATGGCGCGCACGCAGGAGGGAGATATGTTCTCTTTGGTGAATGATACCTCTATTTTGGATAACGGGAGTGTACAGTCTTATTTTGAAGCCGCAGAAACAGGGCCCGTTCCGTGCCAAACGAACACGTTAACCCAAATTGTTACCCCGGTTTCCGGCTGGGAAACTATCAATAACCCCGCCGCGGCAGTACTAGGTACAGAAATCGAGAGCGACAGTTCCCTGCGGGCTAAACGCCAAAAGCAGCTTTATCGCGGCGAAGCGCTCATGCAGGCTATTATTTCGTCCGTAGAACAAGTGTCGGGCGTACGGAGTGTATACGGGTATGAAAATTATACCAACATGGTCCAAACCGTAGACGGAATAAGCATACAGCCCCACTCCATCTTTATTGTGGCGGACGGCGGAGAAGACGCATTTGTCGCAGAGGCTATTTTTAAACATAAAAGTTTGGGCTGCGGCTATACGGGTACGGAAAAAGTAACGGTCACCGATGTATTTGATACGCCCTACGAGGTGGCCTTTAACCGGCCCGATTACAAACCGATACAAATAAATGTAACGATCACAGCGCCCAGCACTTCCGCAACAGCGGACATACAGCAAAGCGTCAAAGACGCGCTTTCCGCTTGGGCCAATGGGGAAATACCCGGTGTCAGCGGGCTGAATTTGGGGGTAGACGTAAGCCCCTTTGAAGCCGCCGCGGCCATATCGGCCTATTTGCCCGACCTGTATGTAAATAATGCCCAGGTCGGATTCTCCGGCGGGACTTTAGGTACGTCTGTGTTGGAAATAAAAGTCAACCAAAAGGCCACTCTCTCGCAGGATGACATTACGGTAACTGTAAAATGAAAACATTAACATTTGAACCCAAAATCGATTTAAAACAATGTTTATTATGGCAGTATAATAACGCGCCGTCCCTGCGCGCGCTGCTGTTGCAAAAAGAGGCCTGGTATAAAATCCACCAAACGGACTTTTGGAATTATTGGTACAACAACGTTTTTAATTTAGATACGGCAGATGATTTCGGCCTTGGAGTGTGGGGGGAAATTTTGGATTTTCCGCGCCAGGTTAAAAGTGTGGACGGAAGCCTGCACGTGCTGACTGCGGAGCAATACCGCACTGTTTTAAAAGGGCAGATGCTTAAATTTAATATGGGCGTTACGGCGCCGGAAGTAAACCGATGGCTCCAAGTGGTGTTCGGCTCCCAAGGCAAAGCCTACTGCCTGGATAATTTGGATATGACGGCCATTCCGTTTGTATTTGAACAAAGCCCTTCCGAAGAAATAATTTGGCTTTTGGCAAACGTTGATTTTTTGCCGCGGCCGGCCGGGGTCGGGTACGAAGTACGCCTGGTAGGGCAGGATATTTTCGGTTTTAACGGCAGCGGTTTGCAAACGTTCAACAACGGGGTTTTTTATAAGGATTATAACTCCGATTTAGAACAAGGGGACTTCCAACTCACCGTAAATGCGCCGACTGGCGCTTTGGTGCTTATCAATAATGTGCCCCGGTCCTACGTAACGCTTCCTAAAAATGCGCCGTTTACAGTATCGGTTACTGGGGTAAATATGTTGCCTTTTGCCTGGGAAGCGGCTCTCTCGGAAGATTTGACGCTTACCATAAACCAGCTGACCGTTAATGCTCCCGAAGAAGCAGAAGTTCAAATCAACGGACAGACGGCCCGGGGTGCGTATTTTAGAGGTTCGTTTACCTATAGCCTAACGGCCGTAAAACAGAATGTTATCCCCATATCTGCGCAAGGTACGGCGGTTTCCGATACAAACATTCAAATTTCGCAACTGACGATATCTCCCGTCCCGGAGGATGCCGTTGTGGTTGTGAACAGGCAAGCCGCGTCCGGCGCATTATTTATCAGCGCCCTGGAATATTCTTACAACGTAAGCCGGGAAGGGTACCGCACTGTAAGCGGAAGCGGAACAACCGTGCAAAGCCTATTTATCCCGGTATATTTATCCTCTATATCCTGGACCCAGAGCCGCAGTAACATTACGCAGGATATCGGCCAGGGCATTATCCCGGTGGGGGAATATACGCTGCCGGCTACGGGCAAGTACAGCATTACGCTGGCCGGACAAGGCCAAGGCGCGAATGAAGAAAGATGGAAAGTGTCACGCGGAGGAATCACCTCCATCAATGCCGAACTGTCCCGCGGGGATACGGTTTCTTTCTCAGCTGTCAGCAGCGGCCGCGGTTTTGCCGGAGTAGGAATAGCCATGTATGTAAACGATGTCTTAGTAGCCGTAAGCGGCGGCGGTGGATACGTAGACGATAATAATACGTGCTACGGGGGCGACGGCTATATCGGAGGGGACTGCAGCGACGGTCCCGCCGGAACGGGTATTTTAGCCGGAACCAATAATAACACTCCGCAAGGGGCCGATGGGTCTTATAATTTCTATCGAAGCGCCACAGGCAGGCTAAAAAAAGCCTATGGAGGAAGCGGCTATGCCGTTACCGGGAACACGCGGTTTACTATTTCCCAAACATACGGGGTGCAGAATGGCCAGGGAAACAGTACAGGCGCCTATTTTTCCATTACTTTTTTAGGAGAATAATCTATGCAAACACAACAACAACCGCAAGTGATAGGACAGACATTCTGTTCAAAAGGACATAAAAATACAATTCCCGAAAATGCAACGGGCACGAATAGAGCCTCTTTAGAAGAGGGATTCCCGACCGTTACCGAACTGCCAATTAATGAGGGCGGCATTCCGGCTGAACGGGGGGATTTCAATGGCCTCGGCAATCTGTTGAGCCAGTTTTATTTTGCTTTTCAAAATGGCTGGTGGCCTACGTTTATACAGGAAGTCAGCGACGCCATAGGCGGATACCCCCAAGGGGCAGTATTGTGGATTTTTGACGCGGACAATCATGTCTACTCCCCGCTCGTATCTTTAGTAGCCAACAATACCTATAACTTTAACACAAACCCGGAATATATCGGCCAGTATTGGGACAGATTAAATATTCCGAATATTTTGGTAAATAACATTTCCGCTACCTCCGGCTCGGTTACTTTGGAAGCAGACAAAGTCTATCAGGTAAGTGTAATGGGCAATATGTCGTTTGCGCTGCCCGCCGCGGCTGATATAGACACCTCCGTCCATCACCAAATAAAATTGTTTTTAAATTATGTGTCCGGCAGCATTACCTGGGGGACCGAATACGGATTTTTTGCAGACACGCCGGACATCGGACCCGGCGTACATGAGGTTTATTTTGATTTTGTGCCTAACCTGTCCGGGGGGCAGTGGGTGGTTGGTGCATTGTCAACGGGAGCGATGAGCTGATATGTTAAACCGGTTTAACAATTCCCACGCGCTCTTGGCAGGTATTAAACCGTGGAAAGGGTACGGCAACGGCTCCGACGGAGACGTGACGATAACCTCCAACCAGCAATTCCCCGGAGGAATTATTAATGCGCGTCATTTTATTTTAAACTCCGACATTACGCTGACCACCGCGCGCTTGGTGCCTATTATTATCAAGGCCACCAAGACAGTAACAATACAAAGCGGCGCCGTCATAGATGCCGACGGATGCGGATATACCTGCCAGGAGAGTAACGATAAATTCTCTCTGGGCGGCTCAGTAAGCGACAACACCAGCGGCTCCAAAGGCGTGGGGGGAGGGGGCGGCAACGGCGGGAACGGAAACTGGCAGACATCCAGCGGAGGCCAGCCGGTGCCGGTCAACACATTTTTAGATTACATTACCGCCCATTTTGAAGAACTTTTAGTAGACAATAACCAGGATATTATCCCCTTGTTTGGCGGTGGCGGCGGCTGGGGAGCCAATAAATCGGATAATTTGTCGTACAGCGTAGGCGGCGGGGCTATCATTATATGTGCGCCGGTAATTAATATAAACAATGCCACGCTGCGCGCCAGAGGGCTGCCCGGCGCCGGAGCTAGCTGGATAGGGGGCGGCGGAGGCGCCGGAGGCTGGATAGGCCTTTTTGGCAACGAGTTAAACGCAGTGGGAGCGTCTTATTTGGCCACGGGCGGAGGAGGCGGAGGGGGCGCCTGGGGCGGGGAAGGTTCCCCAGGAAACTGGCAAAACGGGGGCACCAGTTCTGGCAGCGGTTTTTCTGCCGGAGGCGCCGGCGGAGGCAGCACAGACCTCAATGCGGACGGTGGAACGCCCGGTACGGGCGGCGCTGGAACCCAGCTTGCGGGCCAGGCAGGCACCACTTCCGGGGTAGGAGGTTACGGCGGAAACGCCACGGGCTCCAACCGAGGCGGGAGAGGAGGAGCCGGGGGAAGTGCGGGGAAAATATCATGGCTTCAAATCAATAAATAAGGAGATGGATATGAAATATGCAAAATACATTAGCGAGAGGGAAATAGAATGGGCGCCAAAGAACAAAGCGGGCGTAAGCAATTACAACCAGGACACGGAGAAACTGGCTGCGGACGGATATTTGCCCATATTGGAAACACCCCGCCCGGAAGGGGGAAATTTCACGCTGTCCTATAAAAAGGAAGCGGGACAAATTAAGTTTGTTTGGAGCGAAGAAACCCCGCCGGAACCAACGTATGCCGAGAAGCGCGCGGCGGAATATCCGTCTTTGGCGGACCAGCTGGACATGATGTATTGGGACCGCGTAAACGGGACGAATGTATGGGAAGAAACGGTGGCGGCGGTAAAAGCCAAGTATCCCAAGCCGTCGGAAG
>JAUNWB010000117.1 GCA_030540535.1 Elusimicrobiales bacterium | reverse complement strand
AAAAGCTTTCATGTTTATATTTTAGTAATTAAAGGGTTCCGCTTAAAGGGTAAAAAATATAAAAAACAGGCCAAAATAGATTGTCGCTTCGGCCCTAAAAAATTAGAAAGAGGCAAACGGACGCTGGGTGCCGCGGCTGGAAACGGCGATAAATTCCATACTCATAATTAACAGGTTGTCTTGGGTGGTTTGCATAGTAAATCCTCCTGATACTTACAGTATGGCCTTTTTATAGCGTAAAAACCAGGGTCTTTGGACCCAGGCCCACCCGGAAAAAGGACCTATGTCGGGCGGACGAAAAACAACGCCCCGGCGTTAAAACCGGGGCGCGGATGATTATAAATAGCCCGCAGGCAGCGGGGGCGGAGGCGGCGCGCCGGCTTCGGCCAGCGAGCGGATAATGGCCTCTTTCAGCGGTTTGGCGTACTGTTTTGCGAAATTTGCCCGTACTTCCCGCGCGGCGGGCGCGGAAAGGAACGTATCGGGCGTTAATGCGGGCCAGTGCTGACGGGCGGAAGCCGTTACTTCCGGCGGCAGATTTTTAAGCAGACGAGCGTAAAATTCTTTTAAGCGTTTACTTTTGGCATACGGGCCGAATGCCGCTTCCAAGTACCGGTTTTTTGTGATGGGGATAAAGCCGGCTTGGAAAGAAAAATAATCGTTGTGTTTTTTTACAAAGAGCGGCGTTTTTTTCGGCATCCAAAACTGGGACACGATGGACAGCTTGTCCTTGTCAAAGACGCCCAGGAAAAATTCTTTGTCGGGGGTGCTGCTCCATTTTTGTATGTCCTGCTCCGAAAAACCCAGTTTTTGGACGAAATCCAGCGCGCAGTCTTCCGACATGGTGGTTCCGCCGAATCTTCTGCCGGGGCGTAAGAAAAATTGCTTTTTGTCGGCGGCCAGTAAATTCAGCACCGTTTGCCAAAGGGAAATATCGGGATTGAAATCCTCTGTTTTGGAAAAAGCAAGTACGTCTTGCGGTTTTATGTGGGGATTGAGCAAAATACCCGCCACGAAATAGTTGTATTCGTAGTGCAAATCAAAATCCGGCCGGACCGCGTAGGTGAGGCGGATGTCGCGCACCGCGTCGCCGAAATTGGTTGCATCGGCCGCTTTTACGGGCAAACCATAGTTGTATTGGGAATAGAAAGTGGCCAGTTCCGTCAGCGGTTCGCTGCTTCCGTGCATTAAATACGTAAGCAGGTGGGTGGTTTCGTGCATACCCAGGTTGATGGCGGAAGGAATGGAGTCATTGTCTTTGGGATTAATAAAAATAACGCCCGTTCCGCCAAATGCGCAGGCGCCGCCGTCGCAGTACAAAATTTTTAACAGGGAAAAATCGGCTTTTACTTGATATACGTCCGCGATGTAACGCCCTCCCAAATATACCCAAAAAGCCAACTGCAGCGGACGGAACTCCCACGCTTTGGGGTTGGTGTAAATCTGTTTCAGCGTGATTTGTTTGCCGACGGCGTTCATCTGTGTATTTTCCAACCGGGCGGCGTTTTTGTTAAGCCATGTTAAAAAGTCGTCCACGCGGTACCAGCCTTCGCTGCGCTGCGGGTCCGAAAAATTCGTGCGGCCATAGTAGTTTTGCAGTTCTTTCTGCGCAAATGTATACAGCGGGTTTTTTTGCTCCTGCATGCGGGCGGTTACGCGCGCGCCGATGTCCCCGGCGGACTGTGCCCAAAGCGGGGTAAAAAGGAAAAGGAATAATAAACAAAAAAGTAATTTTTTCATAACTATAGTATAAGGAAGAAACACTGCCGCGTCAAGCAAGAGCGTACCTATGGGGCAATAAAAAACCGGGGCTCCGCAAAGGAACCCCGGACGAATGACTTAATAATGCTTATTTGCGTTTTTTGGCCAGCACGTCTTTGGCGGCGGCTTGCGCGGCGGCCAAGCGGGCTATCGGCACGCGGAACGCCGAGCAGGACACGTAGGTGAACCCTTCGCGGTGGCAGAATTCCACGCTTTCGGGGTCACCGCCGTGTTCACCGCAGATACCCACTTTTAAGTTGGGTTTCTGGTCGCGGCCTTCGTTAACGGCATGTTCAATCAGCATACCCACACCGTCCTGGTCGAGCGTTTGGAACGGGTCGGCTTTCAGAATCCCCTGTTTCAAGTACTCGGGGAGGAACGAACCGATATCGTCGCGCGAGAAACCGAACGTCATCTGCGTGAGGTCGTTGGTGCCGAAAGAGAAGAAATCCGCTTCGCCCGCCACTTCGTAAGCGAGGACGGCGGCGCGGGGGATTTCAATCATCGTACCCACGGAGAAGTTGAGCTTTTTCACTTTCGTTTTGGCTACCACTTCGTCATAGGCCTGGCGGATGAGTTTCTTTTGGGTGACGATTTCGTTCACGTCGCAGGTAAGCGGAATCATCACTTCGGGCACGGCTTTGTGGCCTTCTTTAATAAGTTCGGCCGCGGCTTCGAAAATCGCGCGGGACTGCATAAGCGTAATTTCCGGATACGTCACGCCCAGGCGGATACCGCGGTGGCCCATCATCGGGTTGACTTCGTGGAGTCCTGCTGCGCGTTCTTTAAAAACGTCCATCGTAATGCCGAGTTCTTTGGCCAGTTCCTGCTGTTTTTCGGGCAGGGTGGGCACAAATTCATGAAGCGGCGGGTCCATTAAGCGGATAGTGACGCTGTAGCCGGACATGGCTTTCATCGTGGCTTTAATGTCCCGTTTCATGAAGGGGAAGAGTTCCTGTACGGCGGCTTTGCGTTCTTCTTCGGAGCCGGAGAGAATCATCTTGCGCAGAATGAAGAGCGGTTTTTCGGAATTTTTGCCGTAGAACATATGTTCAATGCGGAACAGGCCGATGCCTTCGGCGCCGAATTTGCGGGCTTTTAAGGCGTCGTCTTCCGTGTCGGCGTTGGCGCGTACTTTTAAGGTGCGCACTTTGTCGCACATGGCCAGGAACGCGGCCAGGTTTTTATTGCCTTCGCCCGCGGCTAACATTTTAAGCGCGCCGGCGTAGACGTAGCCTTTCGTACCGTTCAAGGTCAGCGCGTCGCCTTCTTTATACGTTTTGCCGCCCATTTTAACGGTTCTGGCGTTTAAATTGATTTCCAGTTCGCCGCAGCCCACAATGCAGCATTTGCCCCAGCCGCGCGCCACGAGGGCCGCATGGGAGGTCATACCGCCGCGCTGGGTTAAAATACCGGCCGCCGCGCGCATGCCTTCAATGTCTTCGGGGTTGGTTTCTTCGCGCACCAAAATGGCGTTTTGGCCCGCTTCCTGCAGTTTGATGGCGTCTTCGGAATTAAATACAATGGTGCCGGCCGCGCCGCCCGGGCCAGCGGGAAGACCTTTGGCCGCCGGAGTAACGCCCGCTTCGGCTTTGGGGTCGATGGCGGGAAGCAAAAGTTCGCCCAGCTGCGCCGGAGTGACGCGCAGGACGGCTTCTTCTTTGGTGATAAGGCGTTCTTTTACCATGTCCAGCGCCATTTGTACGGCCGCGGTGCCGTTTCTCTTTCCGACGCGGCACTGAAGCATCCAAAGTTTTTGGTCCTCAATGGTAAATTCGATATCCAGCATATCGTGGAAATGTTTTTCCAGTTTTTTCTGGATAGCATCGAGTTCTTTATAGGCTTTGGGCATTACTTTTTCCAAAGTCGGCAGATGTTTGGAGTGGGCGTTGGCGGACCACTTGTTCATCGGGGAGGGAGTGCGGATACCGGCCACCACGTCTTCGCCCTGGGCGTTGATTAAGTATTCGCCATAGAAGTGGCTGTCGCCGTTGCCGGGGTTGCGGGTGAAGGCCACGCCGGTGGCGCTGTTGTCGCCCATGTTGCCGAACACCATGGTCTGCACGTTGACGGCGGTGCCCCAGTCGTGCGGGATGTTTTCAATGTTGCGGTAGGCGATGGCGCGTTTGCCGTTCCAGGAAGCAAACACCGCGCCGATGGCGCCCCAGAGCTGTTCCATGGCGTCGTCCGGGAAGTCTTTTTTCAAAACTTTTTTGACGGTTTTCTTAAATTCCGCGCAGAGTTTTTTGAGTTCTTCGGCCGGGATTTGCGTGTCGTCTTTCACGCCGAGCTTGGCTTTTACGTCGCCCAGCATGCCGTCTAAAATTTTGCGGATGCCTTCGCCGTCTTTGGGTTCGATTCCGGCGGCTTTTTCCATTACCACGTCGGAATACATCATAATCAAACGGCGGTAAGCGTCATACACAAAGCGTTCATCGCCCGTTTTGGCAATCATGCCGGGAATGGTTTTTTCCGTCAGACCGATATTCAAAATGGTTTCCATCATGCCGGGCATGGAAGCGCGCGCGCCGGAGCGGACGGACACCAAAAGCGGATTCTTTTCGGAACCGAACACTTTTTTGGTTTCGCGTTCAATTTTTTTGAGGTTGGCTTCTACGTCGGCTTTTAAGGTTTTGGGATAAGTGCGCTTGTTGTTCCAGTAATAGGTACACACTTCGGTGGTGATGGTGAAACCGGGAGGGACGGGGAGCTTTAACTGGCCGGACATTTCGGCGAGGTTGGCCCCTTTTCCGCCTAACAACTCTTTCATTTTGCCATTTCCTTCGGCTTTTCCGGCACCGAAAGAGTAAACGTATTTGGCGGCTTTAACGGCTTTTTTTACGGTCTTTTTAGCGGCGGGTTTGGCCGCTTTTTTGACGGTTTTTTTTACCATATATAGTCGTTTCTCCAATGTAAAATAGCAGCTCACGGACGGAAAGTCCGCTTTTGTCCTCTATATTGTAATACATTTCCGATTTAAAGGAAAGAAATATCTAAATTTTTTTTGCTATAATGAAAAAAATTATTTTAAGGCGGTATTTTATGCGCAATATTCTTTTAACTCTTTTTAACCTTACGTTCCTTTTTTGTGCGCTGGTGTTGGGCGGAAAATTTGTTATGGGTGAATTTTCTTCTTCCCAAAAAGAAGTTCCGGCGCAGTCAGTTTCTGCCGCTCCCGCGCGCCGCGCGCCCAGCACGGCGGGTTTGAAAAATACCAAACTCGTTTCCATTCCAGCAAGCGTATATAAAGGGATAAACTCCAACCCCGCTTACAAAGAGTATTTATTGGGTAATAAAAAACATGTGGTGCAAATAATGAGTCCCACCTGCCCTTATGCCCGCGCGCTGCGGGGGCGCGTATGGCAGTTGTTGCGCGGGGAGTACGGTGAGTATTATGACGAAGGAGTAATTAAAGTGCAGGGGTCGGTGGAGTTGTCCTGCAACGGGGCGGAGGATTGCCCCACGTTTTGGATTTTCGAACATTGTTCCGGCCTGTGTCTGATTAATCCGAACACCCGTCAGGCAGTGGTATACTCTTCCCGCGACCCGCAGCCGGTTGAAGCGATATTGGAACGCTTTAAAAACTGGTAAG
>JAUNWB010000116.1 GCA_030540535.1 Elusimicrobiales bacterium | reverse complement strand
GTGTTGTCTTGAATAAAATATGCAAGAGTTTGGGCGGAGTTTTTAAACACACGAGCTATTCCGAAAACAGGTATGCGTTTTGAACATAAAAAACCCGCTCTTTAGAGCGGGTTTTTTGTTTCCTAAAGACGCTTATTTCGTTAATTTATTTAATTTACCCTGCGCACGGGAAGAAAGTTTGTCCGTCGGATAATTGATAATCAACTTTTTGTACATCTCCACGGCCTGCATATTCTTGCCGGCTTGTTCATAGGCTTGGCCTAGGTCAAACATCAGCTGTGCCGCATTCGGGCCGGAAGGGTGCGCCAGGAGGGCTTTTTCCAGTGATTGCGTGTATTTGGTCTGGTCCCGCAGGTATTTTTTTGCGATTTTGGCCGCTTCTTTTAACGAAGCAGTGGATTTTTCTTCGTCCGAACCAAACAGCGCGGCCGTTTGGTGCAGCGTGTTATAGGCGGCTTCGTAATTTTTGGTTTTGGCGTAAACGTCGGCTTTGCCGCGGTAGGCTTCGTAAGCCGTCGGTGTGGCGCCTAAGAGTTCGATGGCTTTATCGTAATTGATGAGCGCGCCGTCGTACTGTTTGTTGTTTTCGTCCAAAATGGCCATGTGTTTGTAGACGATACCCGTTTCGGCTGAGCCTTCAAATTCGCGCAGTACGCGGGTATAGGCCGCGGTGGCGGAAGCCGTATCTTTCAAATTATCGGCATAAATATCGCCAATTAGGCGCAGGCTGGCGGCTTTGTACGGCGTGTTGGGGTACAGTTCCGCCGCTTTTTTGTATTGGGAAATGGCGGCCAGGTAGTTGCCGTTTTCGCGGTGGAAATCCCCGTACCACAATTCCACTTTATCGTTTTCTTCGTAAGAAGGATAGCGCACAAAGAACGCTTCGAACGCTTCCGAACCGGGCGTATAAAGCCCGCGGCCGGACAGTTTGGAAAGCGCGTACAACGCTTGCGCTTCGCGCTCGGCGGCGGTTTGTTCGCCGTCCTGGCGGGTGGCGATGAACAGGTTTGTCGCCTGGTCGCGGCGGTTGGTTTGTACGGCTTGCACCGCATCGGCCATGAGAGGGGTCAGCAAATTCATATCCGTTTGCGGATACAGGTTGCGCAGGCGGAACAGGGTAACGGCCGCGTAGCCGTTTTCCTGCGCGCGCAGATAAAGCCGGGCCTGCATCAGCATGGCGTCTTTAACGGCGGGCGAAGCCGGGTTTTGGGCCGCCCAGGTGTTGAGGCCGTCCGCAAGCGCTTTGGCTGCGGCGCGGGTTTCGCGGTTAGTGTCGGCCGGGAAGGCGGAAATTTCTTTTTTATAAAATTCCAGGCCGGCGGCCGCATCCGCCGCGTACGCGCACGGAGCGCACAGCGCGGCCAGAGTAAGTAAAAAGACGGTTTTTCTCATGTCGTTATCCTAGCGGTAGTTGGTGAACTGGAGTTCTACGCCGTAGTCTCCGTTTCTCAAAAGGGCCATGGTATTTTGCAGTTCGTCTTTGGATTTGGAAGATACGCGCAGCTGGTCCCCCTGGATGGAAGCGGAAACTTTCAGTTTGGCGTCTTTAATCGCTTTAGAGATTTCTTTGGCTTTATCGGCCGGGATGCCCTGCTGGATTTTTACCGTCTGTTTGGCGGTTCCGCCCAAAGCGGCTTCGATTTTCTGCGGCTGCATGTTTTTAAGCGGAATGCCGCGTTTGGCGATACGGGTGAAAATGATATCGCGCAGGGTGTTTACTTTGTATTCGTCGCTGGAGGCGAGTTTTAATTCGTTGTCTTTCTGGTTGAGTTCGATAGACGAGCTAGTGCCTTTAAAATCGTAGCGGTTGGTAATTTCTTTATTTGCCGCGGTGACGGCTTCGCTGATGACGTTCAAGTCCACCTTGGACACTACGTCAAAACTGTAATCTGCCATAATGTAAGACCTCCGGGGGCTGGATTTATTTACTAATATTATAGCTTTTTTTGTACAATGGTTTTAGCGGCGCGCGGCGCCGCGCTTACCGCACCCGCGCGCTTAATTCCACGGAGGATACTCGTATCGTTTCCGCCGGATGACTCTCCGGCGCGCTAAAACTTATGAACATTAAAATTCGCTTGACCGTAATGAACTTCCTCCAGTTTGCCGTTTGGGGCGCGTACTTAACGTCTATGGGCGCGTTTCTGGCCGGGGCTGGACTTGCGGAAAACATCGGCTGGTTTTACGCCGTGCAGGGCTTCGTGTCCCTTTTCATGCCGGCGGTAATCGGCATTGTGGCGGACCGCTGGATTCCCGCCCAAAAAATGCTGGGCATCTGCCATTTCCTGGCGGCGGCCGGTATGGCCGCGGCGGCGTATTTCGGTTCGCTCCCCCACATCAGCCTGGCGGCGGTATTCGGTTTTTACACGTTCAGCGTGGCGTTTTATATGCCTACGCTGGCTCTTTCCAACTCCGTGGCTTATACGGCGCTGCGCCAGTCCGGCCTGGATACGGTGACGGCCTTCCCGCCGATTCGCGTATTCGGCACCGTGGGTTTTATCTGCGCCATGCTGACCACCAACTTTGCGGGATTCCAAAACTCCTATGTGCAGTGGTATTTTTCCGCCGTACTCGGCGTGATTTTGGCCGTTTACGCTTTTACGCTGCCCGCCTGCCCCACCTGCCAGACCAAAGCCCAAACTCTGGCCGAAGCGATGGGCCTCAAAGCGTTTGCGCTGTTTAAGCAGAAAAAGATGGCGATTTTCTTTATTTTCTCCATGTTGCTCGGTATGTCTTTGCAGATTACCAACGCGTATGCCAACCCGTTTATCAACGGTTTTAACTCGCTGATGGGGTTTGCCGGCTCCTGGGGCGCCAATAACGCCAACGCGCTTATTTCTCTTTCCCAAATTTCCGAAACGCTGTGCATTTTGCTGATTCCGTTCTTCTTAAAACGTTTTGGTATTAAGAAGGTAATGCTTATCAGCATGCTGGCGTGGGTGCTGCGCTTTGGCTTCTTCGTCGTGGGCAACCCGTCCACGGGCGTGGGGATTGTGCTTTTGATTCTGTCCATGATTGTGTACGGCGTGGCGTTCGACTTCTTTAACGTGTCCGGCTCGCTGTATGTGGATAAAGAAACCGATCCGTCCATCCGCTCCAGCGCGCAGGGCGTGTTCATGCTGATGACCAACGGCTTCGGCGCGATGATCGGCACCTTGGGCGCCCAGTGGGTGATTAACAAACTGGTAAACGTTCATATCAACGCCTATACCGCCGCGCACGGATTCTTGCCTGCGGGCGAAGTGTACCCGGCGGACGTGTCCAGCGCGATTATGACGGGCTGGAGCGAATCCTGGTTTGTTTTTGCCGGCTACTCTTTGGTGGTAGCGGTGCTGTTTGCCATTATCTTTAAATACAAACATAACCCGGCCGAAAACTAAGCATTATTTTACAGTAACAAGCGGCGTTCTTTTTAGGACGCCGTTTTTTTGTGCGGTAAAAACAGGCATGGAAGAAAACGGATATAAAAATGCCCGGGCGTAAACCCAGTCCCCAGAAAAATGCACAAAAAAACCGCTCCTGCAGGAGCGGTTTTAAATGGTGTTAGACTCTGCTTAAGCGGCCACAGCTTTGTTGGCGGCTTTGGCCAAGCGGGATTTCTTGCGGGCAGCCGTTTTCCAGTGGATAACGTTCTTTTTAGCGGCTTTGTCGATGCAAGAATCGGCTTTTTTCAAGTCTTCTTTCAGCGTGGCGGCTTTCGTTTTGGCGGAAGCGTTCACGGCTTTGGTGGCCAAGCGAACTTTTTTGATCAAACCTTTGTTTTCAGAAGTTCTTTTTTCAGCTTGGCGCTGCGCTTTGATGGCGCTCGTGTGTCTACCAGTTTTTAATTTTGCCATTTAATAATTCCTCTATAGAAAAATCGGGTTACTAATATTTTAACCTATTCCGCGCCCCCGGGTCAACCCGTTTTTGGGCCGCACAGTAAGCAGTACGCGGGAAATGTTAAAATATAACCATGGATCCGCGTCTTTCTATTTTACCAAATAAACCCGGCGTTTACATCATGCGCGCCAAAGAGGGCACCATTATTTACGTGGGCAAAGCCAAAAACCTGGCCGACCGCGTAAAGCAGTATTTCCAGGAATCCAACCTTTATTCGCGCGGCTGGAAACTGCCCAGCCTGCTGCCGCTGATTGCCAAAATAGATTATGTTACCTGCGCAAGCGAACGCGACGCGCTTGTCTTGGAAGAAAAACTCATCAAGCAGTACCAACCCTTTTTTAATTCGCTCGGCAAAGACGGCAAAAGCTACCCTTATTTAAAACTGACGATGGGCGAAGATTATCCGCGCCTGCAGATGACGCGCCGCGTAATCCGCGGGAAGGACTTATATTTCGGCCCGTACCCCAAGTCCAGCATCGTCAAAAGTTTAATGCGCTTTTTGTGGAAGAGCAAATACGCGCCCCTGCGTCCGTGCAAATGGAATTTTTCGCGCGAAAAAGAACTGGATCCGCGCAAAATAAATACGTGCATTTATTATCATACGGGCCAGTGCCCGGCCCCGTGCGCGGGGAAAATTTCGTACGAAGATTACCGCGCGCTCGCGCAGCGCATGGCGGATTTTTTGGAAGGAAATTTCGGCAACATTACCGAAAATATCACCGCTCTTATGAAAGCCCATTCCGATAAAATGGAATACGAACAGGCCGCCGTATTCCGCAACTTTTTGCATGCGCTTTCCCACATGAAAGAACGCGTGCTGGTCGGGCGGTTCAAAGACGAAAAAATCACGACGGCCATGGAAAATACCGATAAATTAAAGCGGCTGGCCGAAGTAATCGGCATGCACAAACTGCCCGCGCATATCGAGGCGTTTGATAACTCCCATTTATTCGGGCGCGAAGCCGTGGGGTGTATGGTTTGCTATATTAACGGCGAGAAAAACCACGAACATTACCGCCGTTTTAAAATCCGCTCCAAACTGCCCGAACGCGGCGGAAGCGATTTTACGATGATGGAAGAAAGCGTCTACCGCCGCCTGCGCCAAATCAAGCGCGACCCGTCGCAAGCGCCCGATTTAATCCTTTTGGACGGCGGCAAAAGCCAAATTTCCGCCGCGTTGAACGCTTACGAACGCGCGGGGATGTTTATCCCGTTTATTTCGCTGGCGGAAACGCACGAGGGAATTTATCTGCCCGGCGCGGAGGAAAGCATTAAACTGCCCATCGGGGACCCGGCGTTAAACCTGCTGATGGAAATTCGCGACGAGGTACACCGCTTCGCCATTACGTACCATCGCAAACTAAGGGACAAAGCGGAAATCCACGGCCATGAAAAGCAGGAGGGGCTGATAGACGGAAAAGACCCCGCCGGACGCGATTTATAAAAAGCGGTCGCGCTCCGTTAAAAAATTTTTCACCCGCCACAGATTACAAA
>JAUNWB010000115.1 GCA_030540535.1 Elusimicrobiales bacterium | reverse complement strand
GGGTCCTCCTGCATGCGGCGCGCCATAAAGGTTTTTTTAAGGCTGGGCCGCCGGGTGGCGGAATAATATACGGCTTTGGGCATGTTCGGAAAATACCCGCGCAAAAAAGGATATTTGCCAAAACTGGCCGACACCGCCGCCGGGCGGTATTCTTCCCATTCCGCCAGCGTTTCGCGGTTGATTTCATTACGGCGTTTGGGGTCTTTTCCGTCTTGGTCAAATCCTTCGCGGATTTGCAGTAAAAGGGACAAGCCTTTCTTTTGAATCATTTTGGCCGTAGGTCCCGCCGGGGTTTCAAATAAGAGGTTTGTTTGCGGAATGTTAAAGCGTTTGGCCGTCTGCAGGATTTCGCCCAGCTGTGCGGGCGTAAGTTCGGCTTTTAAGTCCAGCCAGTAAGTTTTTTCCTGCGGGCGTTTGAGCGCGGCAAAAATATCGGCGAGTTTTACCTTGGCGGGAAGCGCGGCCGCATCGTGCGCCACAAAAAGTTCTCCCCCTTCTTCGGCCGGGAGGATATCCAGCTCGTAGCCGTTATAGCGGGCGTCTTTATTTTTGGCGCGGCGGACGGTGTTTACCTGATGGATAAAAAGCTGGCCGGAAGCGGGTTGCCAGGCCGAACTGGGCGCATTCTGCAGCGGGTCCGCAAACAGCCGTACGGGCGCGAATTTGCTTTCCGTATAAACATACATAAACGCGGCGTACGCGCCGAAAGAAAAAAGAGCCGTTAAGACGGCAAAAACGGTAAGTTTGTACTTTTTCATAAGTATAAAATACAAAAAACGGCGGATCGCGGCAAGGATTCAAGTCGTTCGGTTACTTAGGGCGCATAGTGACCGCACGGGCGAGTTCCCTGGGCGCGAGGGTGAACAGGGTTCCCACCAGCAGGTTGACGGCTTCTTCTTCCCGGCTTGTATCCGCGGCCGGATTTTCCTTTTTTTTGCGGTAAATTTCTTTTGCCAGTGTTTCCAAGGCGTTTTGCTGGGACGTATTCGCCTGCGGAACGGGCAATTCCGAGAGCGGCTGAGAATAGAGTTCCAATAAATTCCCTTTGCGCTTGCCCATATGGAAGAGCCACGCGTAATACGGCGCGGAGTTAAACAGCGCAAGCAGATACCACAGGCTGAAGCCGGTTTTTGGGGCGGAGATAAAATAGACGTCCGAACTGGCATACCACGGGCCCGGCGCAAAAGCAAACGTGTTGGCGCGGGCGCGCTGCGGGGCGGCCAGTTTATCCGC
Organism: Elusimicrobiales bacterium; assembly: GCA_030540535.1. Lineage (GTDB taxonomy): Bacteria > Elusimicrobiota > Elusimicrobia > Elusimicrobiales > Elusimicrobiaceae > Avelusimicrobium. The sequence continues at coordinate 4,167 of JAUNWB010000115.1, read as the reverse complement.
ATCGAAATCCATTTTCCGGCGGACGGAGCCGAACCAGTAGGCGCCTTTTTTAAGCTGTTTGTCGATACCGTTGTTGTTTTGTTTGCGCGCAAGCAAGACGGGTTTAAAACGGGCCAGATGGGCCGTTAAGTGCGGGTAGACGGAAAAATCGGTTTCCCGGTCGTTGGGGTAGAAGAAATCAACCAGCCAGTAGTTGGCGGCGGTATTGGGCGTATAGGGCGCGATATCCGAATTTTTGAAAAAGGGTTTTAATTTGGTGAGTTCGGCCGGGGACAGGTGTAGCGCGTCTTTTTCCGCTGACGAAAGGACAAATACGCCGTCGCCTTTGTGTATGCCGGGCAGGCGGTGGCGGGATAAGTGGGCGGCGGAAATTTTATCGCACCCCGTCATGAGTCCGTTGGAAACCGAGGCAACGTCTTTTAACCGCAGGGGCGCGGCTGCCATTTTTCTTAGAAGCGAAGCTGTGGTATCATCTTGCGCGGCGGTGTTTAAAAAATACGCCGGGCCGCTGTATAGCGCTTCCTGGGCGACGGGTTGGTTTTCTTCCCCCACGCGGCAGAGCGGTTTTTCGTCGGTTTTTTGAAATACGCTGATTAAATTATGCTGGCCGGGTGCGCGGGCAAACAGCCGGGCGGAATGAAAATCAAACAGGCGCAAAAAAGCGGTTTCTTGTTTTAGCCGCGCCCGGAGTTCGGCGGCCGAGGCCGCCTGGGCAAAATAGGCGGTGGTCAAAAATCCCCCCACGCCGCCGGGTTTTAACACTTCAAGCGCCAAATGGAAAAAAAGATACAATAAATCCCCTTTGGGGAAAATATACGGTTTCCAGCGCGCCTGGCGGCGCAAGCGTTCAAACAGGGCTTTGTTGTTTTTTTGTCCGACGTACGGCGGATTGCAGAGGACGGCGTCAAACCCGTCGGAAGCAAACACGCGCGGGAATTTTTCGCGCCAGACGCTTATTTTGTCGCCCGCCAGGGCGTCCCCGGGAAGCAGATTTGAAAACAGCGTTTTCGGCGGTTTTTGCCCGGTTTGCGCGTAAAACGTTAACGATGCGCGCAGACGCAGGGCGAAAAGGGCGGACGCGTCCAAATCCGCGGCGTAGAGGCGGTTAGAAATGTCCGAGAGTAAAGCGGCCAGCGGCGAAGTATCTCCCGCAGCACGCCGCCGTTCGGCCAGTGTAAGCCACAGCGGGATTAACAATCCCCCCGCCCCGGCGGCCGGGTCACACGCGGTAAAAGCCGTTAGGGCTGTCAGTTTCGTTTGGGGCGTTTTGGCCGCAGAGGAAAGCCATCCGTCCAGGGTTTCTTCCGTCAGTCTTTGGGCGGCGGGCCAGGGTGTATAAAAAATCCCCTTGGCTCGGGTGTTTGGCGCGGTATGTTCGTGCAGGAGTGCTAAAATTTCGGGCGTAAAAGCGTTTTTCATGCCTTCCGGCCCGGCGGACGCGGCTGACAGCCGTGCATAGATTTGGCATTTTAGGGCGGAAGAAACCGTCGGTTCCGGCGGCAGAAAATCCGATAAATCCGCTGTGACGGCGGACAGCGGGCGGCGCGTTACGGCCGACGCCCAGGCCAGCGCAAATGCGCGCGTAAGAAAAGCGCGCTCTTTGTCGGCGGATAGAGTGTCGGCGGCCAACATCCGGCGCACTTTTCGAAAAAGCGTAGCGTTCATGGGCAATATTGTAAGAAAAATTTAGCTTGTGCCAAACGGGTCAACAGGAACTCTTCCCGCGCGTGCAAACGAAGATAATGGACGTAAACCTCCGGCGACGTTGTTTTTGCGTCCAGCAGTTCCCGCATATGCGCTTGCACTTGCGCGATTTTGGCGGGCAGTTCGTTTACCGCCTGTTCGGAGGTGAGCATATTGATACGGGCGGATTCTTCTTCGCTGAAATAGAGGTTCGCATTGTACACGTGACTGCGCAGTACTTGCTCGTACGGCAGGCCGAACGCTTCCGCCAGCGCATACGGGTGATAGAGTTCGGTTTGGCGCGTAATTTCCGCTTTTAACGCCACGGCTTCGGCCGATAGCTGCTGTCCGCGCGACTGCATCAGCCCCAGGTGAAACTGCAGTTTGCCTAACCGCTGGGCGTCGGTTAACAGTTGGTCGGCGTCGGGCAAAAAGTCCAGCGGAATTTTGCGGCGCACGCGGACAATGATGGTCTGCCGGGGCGCTTGGGCGCGCGTCATTACCTGGAACAGGGTAATAAAGTAACGTTGGCGGAGTTTAAGGTAATAATAATCGGAAAACGCCTGGGTGGATATGGCTTGCGGTTCCTGGTTTAAGAGTTCCATCAAACGGATGGACGATTGCCTCCAGGCGTTTCTGGCAAAATCCTGCTGTTCTTGGAGGGATAACTGCGGGAACGCCTCCACTTCGCGGCGGGTTAAAATAAAAGCCTGCGGCTGGGTGGGGTCTTTGAGGGCGCGGAGCATTTCTTCCTGCGAAAAAACGGGACTGTGGAACTGAGTGGAGATATCTTCCAAACTGAAATTTTCCACTTCGGCCAGCGTATGCTGCAAAAGCTGTTGGTGGCGGGCGAAGGCTTTTTCGTTTATTTCCCCCGGGGCGGCGTTGGCGGCCAGGAGGGCGTCCCGGTCCCAAAAATAGCTTAATTTGCCGGTAACGGCCACGGTGTTGGCGGGGTGTTTTTTAAAAATCTCTTTTTCCATGGCGCTAAACGTATTGGAATGGGACAGGCGGTGCAGCAGCCAGTTGGGAACGGTAGTTTTTACGGCTTGCCCGGTGGAAAGCCCGCTCATCGGCAAGCTAAGCGGCGTAGCGCTTAGGCTCGCGGCGGAGAAAGAGGTTCCTTTAAGCGCCTTCCAGGATTGGGCCGGGCCTCGGAAGCACGGCGAAACGAGCTGCGCCCGGGCCGGAGCGAGCGGCGCAAGTATAAAAAGCAGACAGCAGGCAAGACGGAACGGAAACGGTTTTATCATAAGGGCCCTTGGCGCAAAGCGCTTTTCTTTATTATAAACGAAATTTTCCCCCTCCACAATGGGCCAAAAGGCCCAAACAAGCGGGATGTTTGGGCCTAGGGGTATTACTTTTGTTTTGGATAAAAATCGTATTCTTGCCGGTAGAAACGGCGGAGATTATCCAAAAATTTTTCTTTACTGTAGAGCGTTTTGCGTAAGTCGTCGGTTTTCTGCGCGGTTTGCATATATTCTTTCGGGTGGGTGGAAAAATACAAGATATCTTCTACAATGCGTTTTTCCATTTCTTCGTCTGACTCGTAGATGTTTTTCAACTGTTTCCAGTCTGGTGAAGGAAAAAACTTGTCATTGTATACGGCAAAGGCCAGCGAGCCGATGCGGCAGGGCTGTGTAAAATAACCGTCGAAACCTTCTCCGAACGTGATGGTAAAGAAAGACCGGGAAATAAGTTCCATATATTGGGAAAATGTCAGTTTTTTAACGGTTACAAATTTCCAGCCTTTCAAGTGCTGTTTTAAGAGCGCCGCCACCTTTTGCTTATGGGGCGTTTCGTCGGGAGAAAACACGACGGTTTTTGTTTTATTTTCAAAAGGATAGCGTTTATATTCCTCTATGGGCAGATATACTGAAAACAAATGGACGGGCATTTGCCACTGATCGCATATTTGCTGGTTGGCGTAGCGGTTATGGGCCGTGGTTTGCGTAATATGCGCCGTGAGCGAATATAAGGATTTGATTTTCTCCGCAGGAGGCATTAATTGAATGTTCTGGTTCATGATATTAATGTGCAGTTTGGGGATTTGTTTTAAAAACGCCCGTTCCTGCGGAGATAAATCTTCATATAAAAATTCGGAATAATACTCCGGTACGTGCAGTATTAATTCCTGTATATGCGCGGCCTGTTCTAAAAATTTTTCAAAGCGTAAAATACGTTCTTGGTTGGGGAAAGCCGTATTCCGCGCGTAGGTAAGTTTATGCGGATAGGTGCAAATGCAGCAGTAATCTGCCGGGTTTAACTCGCGGGAATACCGGCACAGGGAATAAATTGACATTACCCCCCCGTTGACGAGCGATTCTCCCGGCGTCAGAAACACGATGGCTTTTTGGGCTTCCTTTAAAAGGGAAAAGTCGTATTGGTTTTGGATGCACCGGGCGGTTTTGCTTTTTAGCTGGCGTATAATTTTAGAAAGACTGCTCATTTGGCGTTCTCCTGCTTTTTAGGGGGATAAAAATC
>JAUNWB010000114.1 GCA_030540535.1 Elusimicrobiales bacterium | reverse complement strand
GTTGTAGAAAGCATAAGCTCCGATAGAGGTGACACCGTCCGGGATGGTGATGCTCTCCAGGGAGTAGCAATTCTGGAAAGCATAAGCTCCGATAGAGGTGACATTTTTGCCAACGGAAACATCTTGCAGCATATTACAATACACTCTACCGTTGTTTCTGTTCGGCCCCATAACGCAATAATCAGACGAACTTGCACCGAAAGACAATGTGCACCCATCCTCTGGCATGAGCAAGATAACATAATCGCCAGGCTCAGCGTAAGTGTGAGACGTATTGACATTCCCGGTACCTGCCAGTGTTTCCACAGCACTTCCATCACCCCAGTCGATGGAAACACCATTCGCCACTGTTTGGCCGATGTACAGCGGCACGGTCATGCGGCCAACGGTTGCAATCCGGATGTGGAGCCTGGTAGCGCCATCATCGGTGATGTACATCGCGCCAACGGTAACGGGGCGATTAAGCGCTTTGATGGAATCCAGCGTCCAGTTCCAGCCCTGGCAGACAAGGCCGTCATGGGTTGGGAGCGCGGGAAGTTCCGTCAGTGCCTGTGCTTCGGTCATACTGTAGGAATACAGCACCGTTCCGTCGTAGTCGATAAAGGTGACATCGCTCCATTTGGCAGATGGAGCCGCCCCGCCGCCACCGCCTCCCCCGGTTTGAATTGCAGAGATTGCGGATACAAACCCCTCCGGGAATACAAGCGCATCGGATGTGCCGCCCTTTGCTCGAATCGCATCCGCAACGGAAGCCAGGCTTGTGTCATTTACTTTTCTGTATGCCATCAGTAACCAACCCCCTCTGCTGCCGGTAGTGCCGCAAGAACGGCGTTTACCAGTTCGGTTTTATCTTCTGCCGTAAAATAGTCGGTGCCTTTTACCGGGGTGTTGCCTGCGTTGCCCTGCGGAATTCCCAGATTCAGAATCGGGTTTTCAGCCGTTCCGCCAATGGACGCCGTTGCAGGGCTTCCGGCTGGCAGGGTCTCCACAGTGCCAATATGGATATTGGGGGTTGCGCCGTCCTGCCCGTCAAATTCACCGCTTTCTTTTGCCTGTGCCAGAGCGGTGTTGACGGCATTAGTAAGCTCGGCGGCATCCAACTTGTCTTTGCGCAAGGCATCAATCAGTGTTTTAACAACAACGCCCTGGGCTGCGCTGAGGGGCTTGTCCGACGCATTGGTGACCAGATCATTGACGATATCCGTAACGCTGACCTTGCTGGTCGTGATGGCCTCAATGAGCGTCTTATTGGACTTGATATAAGCCACCACCTCAGACATTTGGTCAAGCGTGGTATCATCACTGTCCAGTGCCGCATTGACACGGTTTGCCAACTCCTGAAGCGCAAGCCGGAGATCGTTGTGGGCCGCAGTGTCCGTATTATGCTGTGACACAGCGGATGCAGCCGTCCCGGCAGGGTCAGCGCCTACCTGCTGCGCCGTCTGGTTGGGAGGTGTGTAGGTATCCGGCAGCGCCCCGACTTCGGCTGCGGTGTATGCTGGCTTTGTCGGCTGCTTTGCCCATGCTGGGACGGTGGGGTCTGTTTCTGCCACCGTCGGCGGATTCGCGGCCAGATACTCCTCCACAATCCGCCGTATCTCTGCCTCATCAACAGCTCCGCCGCCTTTGGTCAAAGCCTCGTTGACTGCCGCAACCAGGTCGTTTTTCGCTTCGGTGTCCAGCTCGTCCAGATTGCCGATCATGCCCTGGATTTGCGCCCAGACCGGGAGGGACGGGTCCGTGGTGGTATCGCCGGATGGGTTCGCAGACTCCCGTACAAGTCCCAGATCAGCCCATACCGTTGGAATTGCAAGGTTGCCGTCCGCATCCACACCGTACACGCCAACGATTAACAAAGACCGAGGTTTTTCCGCGACTTCCTTCGGAATCGTGACAATGTTTGCATCGGTGACCACGTCCTTTGTCACAGGCCCGTGAAATACCACCGTCTTGTGCAGTCCCTGCCAGACATCCTCGTCGTATTCAAATTCTACCTGTGCGCCGATGATCCCAGCCGGGATAACTTTTTTGTACAACGTTCGTGCAATAGCACCGTTTACCTGGATTTTTGCAATGATCATGTTAGACCTCCATATTCAGCGCCGCCTGAATGGCTTCCAGGTCGTCGATGGTCAGGGCAGGGTAGTCCCCAGCAATGACCTCAAAAACCTCCCCATTCCTGATGCGGATTTTAAAGGCCCGCACCATGATTTTCAGCTTCAGACTGTTCAGTGTTTTCATGCTCATTCACCTCCAATCAAATCTGCCATCAGCAGAATCATGTCGTCCGTTGTGGTTTCCAAAACCTCCACCCGGCTTTCCAGGGTTGGCCTGGGCACCGGCTTCAATGCTTCCACCTGGGCAGCGATTTCCTCGGCGGTGCATTCCACCGGCTTGCCGTCCACCAGCTTATAGCGGTATGCGCCGCCATCCGTGATGATGGATTCCGGGAAGTAATTGCCCTGGGCGTGGTGGTGCCTGTCCCCGGTTCCTTCATCGATTTGTGCCCAGCCGGATGGATCGGAAAGAAATGCGGAGGAATTCACATGGGTAACATAACCGGAATCATTCTGTTTTACATATACGATATAAGCTTTCACTTTCACCCCTCCTTACAAATCCGCGGATGCGGCAAACAATACGATGATGGTCTTTCCCACATGATCACCGGATAATTCATAGTTCTGGCCAATCATCGATTCAGACTCATTTGTCCACCCAGGTGTCAGCTGGTCTATTCTGACATCGCCCCATCCCTGGGACAAAATTGATTTGATTTCAATGGTGGGTACAACCCTCATTCTTGGCAATGTGATTGTGATCATTCCGTTTGTGGATCCGTACACCTTACCAACCGTGCAGGCGGCCAGGTTGCCCTGATAGTATTGCTTACACACACTCAGCTCCGCCGCATACCCCTTTGCCCGATACAATGGAATAGGATGCCCATCGTAATTCCCGGGATAGCACCAGGCATGTGCAATGATACCGCCGTTGCTTGTGATGGTCACCGCTCCGTCCATGTAGGAGATTTCCGCGGTTCCGGATACCATCTCAATCCCAATTGTTACCGTATTCGGTGCAGCCGCCAGTATCTGGCGGATCGTCCCGTTTAAGCAGACGTTTCGGAATGAACAATACATCCAGCTCCTGTCCCCGGTAACGGTTCCGCTGTCCAGTATCCACCGGTCTCCGGCATATTGCTGATTGCCATGTTTCCCGCCGATTCCAGCCTGGGCGATGAAGGAGGTAAAATCGCTGTTGTCCAGCAGATTCTCCGCCATCGCGATCATGGCGGTGTTATCCACATAGGACTTTGTTGCCGCGTCGGTACCGTCCGTCGGCGTGCCCAGGCCGGTTACTTTGTTCCCACCCATGGCGATTGGGCCGGTCATGGTGCCGCCGCTTGAGGGAAGAGCACCCAAATCGGCGGCGGTTGGCATCCAGTTGTCGGGCCTTGCACCAACGTTTTCAGCCGTCAGCGTCACATTGCCGTTGGAATCGGGAGACACGCCAGCCACGGAAGACACAGAGCCGGATCCGTCAACACCCATTCTGGAGACGGAGTGGGAAACGACGGGGCTGCCCGTGTTGTAAGTCTGGGTGACACGGGTCCAAAGGTATTGGCCCTGGGGGACAGACGGCACCGTTGTGCTCCAGGAGCCGGATGGAACACTTGTGCCGGAGTCACCGGCCAGATACTCCACCACGTAGCTTACCAGCGTTGCGGGGTCGCCCGTTTTACCCTGTGGCCCCTGCGGGCCTTGCGAACCGGTTGCGCGAATACCGGAATCGGCATAGGCTTTTGTGTCATAATTATATACATACCAGTTCCCGTTATCCCCAATATACGGGGTTTTTACTACGGTTGCGGTGGTTTGCTCCATGGCTTCCTGGGCCACCCTTGCACTCTCGGCGGCTGCTGTTTCGCTTTCGTTCGCCAGATTGGCACTTTCCGCTGCACTTTCTGCGCTGCCGGCAGCAGCATTTGCAGACTGACCGGCGGACTCCGCGCTCACCGCGGCTGCATTGGCAGAATTGCCAGCGCTCATAGCATACCCTGCAGAAAGGGATGCACGTGCACCTGCTTCCTGTGCCGCGTCCTGTGCTTGCAGCACCAGCGGGCGCACCTGCTCCGGTGTCTCCTCGCTTCCCACGCCGGAAATCCGTTCCTCGCATTTTACATCAATTGCCAGCGGGATCAGTCTGCCGTTGATTTCCAATTGCAGCGCATTGTCACCTTGCCGGAAAAACCCTTCCGGCGGGGTGAAGACTGCGGAATTCCCGATTGCGCTGCCGTCGCATCGGTATACCGGGCCGCTCCCGCACTGGGCGAAAAACTCCACGGTTGCGTTTTCGGGGATGGTATAATCGATCATGTTCAGCTGGATTTGCACCGCTGACCCGTATACGATGTATATTGGCGCGACCCTGCGCCGCTGAAGCAAAGATACGTCACGTTCAATGGTTGCCATCTAGGCGCCTCCCTTCGAGATTCGTTTTCCGCAAATTACATCAATTGCAAAACTGATGATCCTCCCGCCGATTTCATATTGCAGCCGGTTCCTCCCAGGAGAAAAGAAATCCGCAGAGGGGGTAAATACCGCCGTGTTCCCGTCCACGGAGCAGTTGGCGGATTTGATGGTGTCCCCGGCCTTTGCGTAGGCGATTACCTCCGCGTTATCCAGGGACGCATCCTGAAATTCAGCGGCAATGGGCACGGTTGAATCGTCCACAATGTAGATAGATTCCTGCCTGCGCTTTTCGGACAGATAGATTGAAATTTTGATTGCATCCATCACAAATCCTCCATCCCGTCAAAGGCGAAATTCTGCATCGCCGTACTGCCGGACTGGGCCAGGACGGTCACGGTTTTTTCCGTTCCGCCGCTGACAGAGCCCTTCACGCTTTCCTTGTAGCCCCAGTACTGCTGCCCGTTCAGCTGATAGTAATCTGCCCAGGTGGTGCAGTCATACCAGTTAAACGGCATGTACGTAAGCGTTGTCCACCCACCGATATTCGAATCATATCTTTGCAGCCGATACCCAGACGGCACGCTTGCTTTTGTGGGGTTAAAAGGCTTGCTTACAACGGTTAAGTCGGATACTACCTTCGCAGAATCGTAGTTCCCCCGATCATTCCAGCTTGAAAACTGTTCAAACACACTTTCCTGGTAACCGACAATGCTGCCGGTTCCTTCTCTATCCTTTGTACCCTCGGTTTCCCGATATTTTTCAGGGGAGTAGACTGTATCTTCACCCGTTCTGGGTGCTTGCCGTTCGGTCGTTGTGGGGGCTTTCGCCGTCCCGCTGATTGCCCATTCCGTGCAGCCCGTAGCACCGCCAAAGCGGCCTTTTTTTCAGCATAGGCCATCCGTCCACTTGTTTCCGCTTTCGCTCCC
>JAUNWB010000113.1 GCA_030540535.1 Elusimicrobiales bacterium | reverse complement strand
CGCGTCATACCGTAGGGTTGTTATACGGTATCTGCGGGGAGCAAGGAGGAGATGCCGTAACCCTGCGGGCCGCCAAACTCTACGGGATGACTTGTAAATGATTTGTCATTCCTAGGTATTTTTTTACCACGTCATTCCTGAGTGTAGGAATCGGGAATCTGCCGTGATAAATAAAAAGAAAATCCCCGACAGAAACCTTCGGGGATGACGCTAATAATATTTCCGCATTCTGCGGGCGGCCTGCAGGGGGCCGCCAAAATCTCGGCATAACCCTTCCTGATTTGATCTGAACGTATATTTTTTCTTTTTAGTTGCTGTCGATAACGACTTCCTCCACGGTGAAACCTGCGCAGAACCTTTGGCAAGTGGGGCGTTAGACAAAAAAATACAGCCAAACAAATGTTTGGCTGTATTTGTATGGTTTCCGGACTAGGACTCGAACCTAGAATGACTGGACCAAAACCAGTAGTGATACCATTTCACCATCCGGAAGTAAATTGTTTCATCACAGCTTAGCGGGATGAATAACGGAAAATTCTGTGCTGAATCCTTTTTTTACTTCTCTTGAACCCTTTATTTTACTTCACTGTCGCCTTCCGGCGTATTCATGTCATCGTAGTGGGAATTAGCGTTTTGTGTTACACCGGTTGGATTATTTTTTAGTTCCTGTTCGTATGCTTGTAAAACGTTGGCTTCCAAGTATTCCCGAAAGTCCTGATTGATGGGGTGAACCATATCTTTGTGGGTTCCATCAGGCAATTTGCGGGAAGGCATACACAAAAACACGCCTTTGGTCCCTTCTACTACCTTCATATTTCTTACAACGAAAGAATCGTCAAACGTCACGCTTGCAAACGCTTTCAGGCGATCCTCTCCCATAAGATGTATCCTTATTTCCGTAATTTTCATTCGTTAAACTCCTATGAAATGTCGTAAAGAAAACAGTCCGTTCCTGATTTTGTAATTTACGTACCAAATTTTTTGCATCCTTTTCAGTTTCAACTAAAGCAAAAACCGTGGAGCCGGAACCAGACATTAAAACTGCATCTGTATTTGTTTTTCTCAAATCGAGCAGCACATTTCGTACAGAGTTTGTAAAAGGAACAACGCACTCCTCCAGCCGGTTGAATAACAAGTGTTTCCACCCGGCCAGCGAACTGGCACATCTTAGGTCTGTTATTAATTTATCTAAATTAGAGCGGTTTGTCAAGACTGTTTGTTGATCCGGTAATTTTAACCGGGCAAAAACACCCTTGGTAGGTACCACCGTGTTGGGGTAAGCCAGCACCAGCCACGGCAGCGGGCCGGGGGCGGGAACGGGGGTTAGTTTCTCGCCGATGCCTTCGCCTTTTAAGAAGGTATCTTCGTACATAAAAAGCGGTACGTCCGCGCCCAGGCGCGCGGCGGCGGGGAGAAGTTCGTTTTTATCTTTGTTAAAAATTTTGCAGAGTGCGAGCATTACGCCCGCCGCGTCCGAGGAGCCTCCGCCGAGTCCCGCTCCGGTGGGGGTGTGTTTGTCGAGCGTCATGTCAATGCGCGCGGACAATTTAAAATGTTCCAAAAACGCGCGCGCGGCGCGGCAGGCCAAATTGGTTTCGTCCGCTTTTAGCATGCCGCCCACAGGGCCCGTTAACGTAAGCGTAATTTGGGTTTGGGGGGCTTCTTCGGCGTCGACGGTAAGCGTATCGCCGAAATTAATTTTGGCAAACAGCGTGGCCAGCTCGTGATAGCCGTCGGGCCGTTTGCCGCAAACTTCCAAAAATAAATTTACTTTGGCAGGGCAAAAACGCGTTATTTTCATTTGCTTTTCCTTTCCGTGTTGTGTACCAGGGCGCCCCAGTGGTATTCTTCGCTGGTAAGCAGTTCCCCGGCGGGGGAATAGACTTTGCGCAGGCCTTCGCGCAGGCCGTCTACATAAAATTCTTCCAGTCGCACTGTGCCGTCCGCGAAGTAGGCGGCGCGGTCGCCGTCCAAGCGTCCGGCTTTGTAATTTTCCCGGTACCACAGGCCCCCTTCGGGGAAGTACAGCGTGCGTTCACCGGTCAGTTTTCCGTCTAGATAATTTTCTTTGGTTTCGGTGTTGCCGTTTTTGTAATAGGTGATGCGTTCGCCCCTTAATTTGCCGTGGCGGAAACTTTCTTCCGCTTTTAACGCGCCCGACGGATAATACACTTTGCGCGGGCCGTGCAGCAGGGCGTGCTGGTATACACATTCCGACCATGCCTTCCCGGCCGCTTTATATTGGTAATAACAAGCCGCGCCGTGCAAAACGCCGTCTTCGTATGTTTCGCGGGATAAAATTTCGCCTGTTTCTTTGTAGCGCACCATTTCGCCGTTTAGTTTATTGTCCCGGTAGACGGCTTCCAAAATTACCTGGCCGTTTTCGCCAAATTCTTTTACGTCGCCGTCGGGGATGTTGCCCAAAAGTTCCACAATCGTTCCGTTGGAAGATACCGTTTCTTCGGCCACTTCCTGCCCCTGCACGTAAAACGAACGGCTGCCTTTGCCGCTTTTTACCACGGTGCCGGGGTAGAGCGGAATTTCTTTTTGTTCGGCAGGCGTGGACGAACCCGTATGTTTGACGCCTGAGTGTTGGGTGACGTCCATTAATTTCCCATCCTGATACAGTTCGCTGAACGTGACGGAGTTGTCGGCCAAATCGACTACTTCCAGCAGCCCGTCGGTTTTCCCGTTTTTTAACGTTTTGACGGTTTTGGCCGTAACTTCGATTTGCTCCAGCGTGCCGTCCGGCAGCGTGCCGGATACGTTGATGACGTTGTGTTCTTTGTCTAAAAATTCTTTTGCCAGCGGAATCGCTCTGTAATAAGTGCGGTCGGTCGGCGTAACAATGCAAATTGTTTTTTCTTTCATACGGGTTCTCCGGTATATTTACCTTATTTTACAATACTTTTTATATATACTGCTGAGCGCTGTTCTTTTGCACCGTTTTTAGCCGCTGTTGCCGTTAAATCCGTTCCGTTTTATTTTCCCGCCCTTCGTCCTGTTTATTTCGTTGCTGTTGTTGTGTTGCAGGCCTTAACCTGTTTATAAAATCCGTTCCGTACGGGAGAAGCATTTTATTTGTCCGAGCCATAGGCGAGTTGTAAAATGCGCCGTACGGAACTGGATTTTATGGGTGCGGCCTGCGAGTTTTTTGTTACTTTTACCCTGCGGGCCGCTTGCCCAAAAAGTAAAAATAAAAAATATGTATAATAACTCTATGAACTGTATTTTTTGCGGCATCGCCGACGGCTCCGTCAAAAGCCAACTCATTTACGAAGATGACGACGTGGTGGCGTTTAAAGATTTAAACCCGCAGGCGCCCACGCATCTGCTCATCATCCCGCGCAAACATATTGCGCGTTTGTCCGAAGCGGAAGAATCGGACGCGCTTCTGCTAGGCAAAATCCTTTTGGTAGCCCAGAAACTGGCCAAGCAGTTTAACATCAAGGATTTCCGCCTCGTCACCAACAACGGCAAAGGCGCAGGCCAAAGCGTGGACCATTTGCACTTCCACTTAATGGCCGGCAGACGTTTTTTGTGGCCCGCGGGCTAAACTTGCAAAAAACGCGCCAAAATAAGCTATAATATATATAAGGAAGTAAAACGCCTTTTTTATTTTTGTCTACTAGCCGTAGAAGGTGGTGAAAAACGTAATGGTTTTCGTTAAAGTAAGAGACGCCGAACACCTCGAAGAAGCCCTCAAACGCTTCAAAAGAGAATGCGAAAAAAACGGTATCTTGAAAGAAATCAAAAGACGCGAAACGTACATGCCTCCGAGCGTGAAACGCAAAATTAAATCGCAGGAAGCCCAACGCCGCGCCAGACGCACCAAACGCAGACGTTTTTAATTAAAGAAGCACCACAGGCAATAGTCCTTTACGCAAGTATCGGGCTATTGCCTTATTTGCCTTTAATCCAAACCAAGCGGACGGCGTGTTGTGAACAATAATATCGTAGAAATCATCAAGGACAAGTTGGACATTGTGGAATTTATCCGGCAGTATGTACCGGGCCTTAAACGCGCGGGTAAAACCTACAAAGCCTGCTGTCCTTTTCATAAAGAAAAAACCCCCTCTTTCACTTGCAGCAGCGAAAAGGGGCTTTACTATTGTTTCGGCTGCCAGGAAGGGGGCGACATTATTGCTTTCCTAATGAAAATGGAAAGCCTGTCGTTCAACGAAGCGCTCGAAAAACTGGCCGGTATGGCCGGCGTGGAATACAAACCCGCCAAACCTATGACGGGCGAAGAAATGCGCCGCGCGGGCGTACGCCGCCTGCTGGACCACGCCAAAGCGTTCTATCATAAAAATTTAATGTCCGCCGGAGGCGAATTCGCGCGCGCGTACGTGAAACAGCGCAATTTGACCAAAGAAACCTGCCAAAAGTTCGAGCTGGGTTTTGCTAAAAACGACGCCACCGCTTTCGCACGCGAGGCCAAGGCCGCCGGATATACGGAAAAAGATTTGAAAGACGCGGGTCTCTGCGTCATCACCGCCTACGGCGCGCGGGACTATTACCGCAACCGCCTGATGTTCCCGATTATCAACCAACGGGGCGACACGGTGGGATTCGGCGGACGCATTTTAGGGGACGGCGAACCTAAGTATTTAAATTCGCCGGAAACGGTTTTGTTCACCAAAAGCCACGTTTTGTACGGGCTGAATTTTGCGGGGCCCGCCATCCGCAAAACGGGCCGCGCGGTGCTTTTGGAAGGATACATGGACGTTATCGCCTGCCACCAGGCGGGCGCGGAATATACGGTGGCCCCGCTCGGCACCAGCTTGACCGAGGAGCATGCGCGGCTTTTGAAACGCTATACGGACAACGTAACCGTGTTATTTGACCCGGACGCCGCCGGGATTAAAGCCGCTCTGCGCGGCGCACTGATTTTAATTGAGCGCGGCCTGTTCGTAAAAGTGGCGTCGCTGCCGGAAGGACTCGACCCGGACGAATACATCGCCAAATACGGCAAGGAATCGTTCGAAAACATTTTGGACCAGGGGCAGGACTTAATCGCGTTCCACACGGGTCTACAGCTGGAGCTGTACCCCCAGCCGCTCGGCGCGCAGGACAAAACGCGCATCATCAGCGAACTGGCGGAAACGATTGGCAAACAGCCGGATGAAATCGTCCGGCGCGAATGGGCCAAATACGTGGCTGAACACGTAGGCGTGGACGAAGCCCTGGTGCTTGAACGGCTGCGCCGTCCGGCGATGCAAACGCCGTTTGCGCGCAGACAGGAAGCGCGTCCCGCCGTACAAACGCCCGCCAATCCGGCGGAAGAAGAACTGACGGCGTGGCTGCTGCGGTGCCCGCAGCATGCGGCGCTGTGCGCGGAACTGACGCAAAACGATTTTTCTACGCCCCAGGCGTGGAAATTATTTGAAGCCGTACGCAAAGCGGCCGGGGAAACCCTGGACGCCCAAAC
>JAUNWB010000112.1 GCA_030540535.1 Elusimicrobiales bacterium | reverse complement strand
AGAACGGGCAGAAAAATACTTTCTGCCCGTTCTGCGAATTGTAGAAGTTAAGTACAGCCGTTATCCTTATTTCTGTCCGGTGCGGTCCTTTTTGTCTTTGTAGTGCGTATGGAGAAGCTGATGCGCCACTTTGCCGCCCACCTTATCCAAAATACGCCCGTACAACGCCAAAACGCCGCTGTTGTCTTGCGATTTATAGGCCAGTTCCGTATCTTCCTGATACAAGCCCTCGGCGCGTTTTTTGCGCGGAGCCCAGCCGTCAAACTGCGGCTGGCCGGCGCCGGCCACACAGCCGCCCTGGCAGGACATGACTTCGATAAAGTCGTAATGGTCTTTTCCGGCTTTGATGTCGTCCAACAGTTTGCGCGCGTTTTTAAGGCCGCTCACCACGGCGGTACGGATTTTAATGTCGCCGATGGTAATGGTTTTTTCTTTAAATACTTTGCTTTCGCGCAGGCTTGTAAATTTGACGCTGCGCGCGTTGGCAGGGTCCAACTCGGCAAGCGCATAGCGCAACGCCGCTTCCATCACGCCGCCCGACGCGCCGAAAATCACGCCCGCGCCCGTTTTGGAACCAAAGGGCATATCGAACCATTCGTTTTCCAGATTGGCGAAATCGATACCCGCTTCTTTAATCATACGTGCGAGGCCCACCGTGGTAACGACATAGTCCGTATCCGGGTTATTGTCCACGTAAAATTCGCCGCGTTTGGCTTCGGACTTTTTGGCCGAACACGGCATCACCGCTACGACGACGAGGTCTTCGCGTTTGCCGCCTCTTTCTTCGAAATCGGCTTTCAAAATGGGCCCCATCATCTGCATGGGAGAGCGCGCGGTAGACAAATTGGGGATAAATTCGGGAGCGAATTTTTCCACATAATTTACCCACGCGGGGCAGCAACTGGTAAACTGCGGCAGATTGGCGCCTTTTTTGAAGCGTTCCAAGAACTCGGTCGCTTCTTCCACAATCGTCAGGTCGGCCGCGAAAGCGGTATCGTACACGTAGTCAAAACCCAGCATACGCAAAGCGGCGGCGATTTTTCCGTCCACGTTTTGCCCCTGCGGAAGGCCAAAAATCTCGCCAAGACCCACGCGCACCGCCGGAGCGATGTGTACCGCCACTTTTTTGGCGGGGTTGTTAATGGCTTTAAACACTTCTTCAATTTCCGAAGAGTTGGGCATTAACGCACCCGTCGGGCAGACGCGAGCGCACTGGCCGCAGGATACGCACTCGTGGCTTTGGCCGAGTTCTTTGTTAAACGCAGTGGCGATTTTGGAGCGGAACCCGCGGAACGCAAAATCAATCGCGCCGATACCCTGTACTTCGTTACAAATGCGTACGCAGTTGCCGCACAAAATGCACTTGCTGTGGTCGCGCACCAAGGCGGGCGACGTAGCGTCTTTGTGGCTGTCCAGCTTTTTGGATTTAAAGCGGATTTCCGTTACGTCCAAATCTTTGGCGAGCTTTTGGAGTTTGCAGTTGCCGGATTTGGAACACAGCGTGCAGTTGTGATTGCCGGAGGACAGCAACAGCTCCAAATTGATGCGGCGCAGTTTGCGGATTTCGTCGCTGTTTACGCGCACTTTCATCCCCGGTTTCGGGGCTACCGTACACGAAGCCACAATCCCCATGCCTTCCACTTCCACCAGGCACAAACGGCACGCGCCGTAAGCGGCCAGTTCGGGGTGGTAGCAGAATGTAACGATGTTGAAATTGGCTTTGCGGACAAGTTCCAACAGGTTTTTTTCGCCTTCGATGGCGACTCTTTTCCCTTCGATAGTTACAAAGTTTTCGTTTTCCATAATACGCTCTCCCGTGGTTACGCGCCCGTTACGACCGCGCCGAATTTGCAGGTGGATTTGCATCCGCCGCATTTAATGCACTTTTTGGGGTCGATGTGGTGCGGTTTGCCCACTTCGCCGCTGATGGCTTGCACCGGACACGCACGTTTGCACATGCCGCAGCCTTTGCATTTGTCGGCCACGATTTCAAAGCGCGCCAGCGCCTTGCATACGCCGGCGGGGCAGCGTTTGTCCACCACGTGGGCGAGGTATTCTTCTCTAAAATGTTTAAGCGTGGAAAGCACCGGGTTCGGCGCCGTTTTGCCCAAAGCGCAGAGCGAAGATTTCTGCACCGCTTTGGCCAGGTCTTCCAGGTTTTCGAGCGTTTTGAGCGTCGCGCGGCCTTCCACGATGTCGTTAAGCATGGTGAGCATCTGCTCCGTACCTTCGCGGCACGGCACGCATTTGCCGCACGATTCGCGCTGGGTAAATTCCAGGAAGAAGCGCGCCACGTTTACCATACACGTTTTGTCGTTCATGACGACCAAACCGCCGGAACCGACCATCGCGCCCGCGGATTTTAAGGAATCGAAATCAAGCGGCAAGTCCAAATGTTCTTTGGTAAGGCATCCGCCCGAAGGACCGCCGATTTGCGCGGCTTTGAAGGCGGCTTTGTTGACGGTGCCGTCGTCGTTGGTGGTACCGCCGGCCACGTCGTCAATCACCTGGCGCAGCGTGGTGCCCATGGGAACTTCCACGAGCCCCGTGTTGGCGATGTGCCCCGTAACGGCGAACGTTTTGGTGCCCGGGCTGCCGAGCGTGCCGATTTTGCGGAACTCTTCCGCGCCCATTTCCAAAATTTTGGCGACGGTCGCTAACGTTTCCACGTTATTGATGACCGTGGGTTTGCCGAACAAACCGCGCTGGCTGGGGAACGGCGGTTTGATTTTGGGCATACCGCGTTTGCCTTCCACGGAAGCGATAAGCGCGGTTTCTTCGCCGCAGACGAACGCGCCCGCGCCTTCCATTACGTTGATTTTAAAATTCTTGCCGGAGCCGAAAATATTTTCGCCCAAAATGCCAAGTTCTTCGGCCTGTTTAATGGCCGTGCGCACGCGCTGAATGGCGAGCGGATATTCCATACGCACGTAAATATAACCTTCGTCGGCGCCGATGGCGCGCGCGGCAATCATCATTCCTTCGAGTACGGCGTTGGGGTTGCCTTCCATGACGCTTCTGTCCATAAACGCGCCCGGATCGCCCTCGTCGGCGTTGCAGATAACGTATTTTTTCGGGCCGGGTTCCACACGGGTTAAATCCCATTTTTTGCCCGTCGGGAAACCGCCGCCGCCGCGCCCGCGCAGGCCGGAAGCAATCATTTCTTTGCAGACTTCTTCGTCCGTCATTTCCGTATACGCGCGTTTGGCCTGGGCATAACCGCCGTGGGCGATGTATTCGTTAATATCCTCGGGATTAATGCGGCCGCAGTCGTGCAGCAGGATACGTTCCTGCTGGGAATAAAAGGGGATGTCTTCCACCGTTTTGGCTTTTTTGTCGCAGGCGGGGTTATGGTACAACAAACGGTCAATCACTTCGCCTTTTAAAAGCGTTTTTTCGACGATTTCCGCCACGTCTTCGGGTTTTACTTTGGTGTAAAACACGTCGCCCACGCTCACGAGCGGACCCTGCGCGCAGAAACCGCGGCAGCCGCTGAGGCTTAAATAATTTTCGTGGCAGTCTTTGGTGATTTGCAGGCAAAAACCGATTTTGCGTTTTTCCATTTCTTTTTGGAACGCTTCGTACACTTTTAACGAACCGCCCGCAATACACCCTGTGCCGCCGCAGATAACCACGCGGCCCGTAATTTTTTTGTACGCCGAATTATATTCCTGCGCGATGTTTTCGATATTCTTAGTTGCCATGCTGGGCCTCCGCTTTGACGATGGAATCAATCAGTTCGGCCGCTTTGGCCGGGGTAATTTGCCCGTAAACGACGTCGTCTAGCACCATAACGGGGGCCAGCCCGCACGCGCCCAGACAGGATACACATTCCAGAGTAAACAAACCGTCTTCCGTGGTATCTTGCCCTTCTTTTAATTTCAAAATGTCTTTTACGGTATTGATAACGAAAGAGGAGCCTTTTACGTGGCAGGCAGTGCCGTTGCACACTTTGATAATGTGCTTGCCTTTGGGCGTAATGGCAAAATGCGCAAAAAACGTGGCTACGCCAAACACTTTGGCGGGAGAAATTTCCAGCTCGTTGGCGATAAAACGCATAATATCTTCGGGGAGATATTTGTATTCGTCCTGCACTTTTTGGAGGATGGGAATTAACTTGGAACTGTCGTACTGATGGTCTTTAAGAATCCGCGCGGCGGGTTCGAATCTGTCTGTCATAAGTTCTCCTATACGATGGGTGAAACGTACGGCACGGCAAACTGCATCCGGCAAACTACGGTAAGACTTGTATTCGCATGAAATAAAAAACGGGAACCGTTTTCCCCATTATAACTTCATCGGCGGGGTCTGTCAAGGACAGAAACGGTGCCCGAAAAAAAGATTTATCCGTCAAAAAAGCCGTTCAACAAATCCGCTTATAAAAATTCCCTCAACGCCTCCAGCCGTAACGCGCGCGCAAAGCGAAATACTTGTTCAGGCCGCGCTCGATATCGGACGGCCAGGACGGTGCGTATTCAAAACCCGTCGGCAGCGTAAACATCCCGTCAAAGCCGCGTTTGAACATATCAAGTCCCATGGAGTCGTCCCTTTCATAGGCGGAGAGCGCAATCACCGTGCCGGAAAAGCCGTCTTTGCGCAGCTGGTGAACCAGGTAATATCCCCCGCCTCCGGGCACGATGATATCCGTTAAAATAAGGTCATAATTTGTCCCGGCGCGCACAGACGCCAACACCTCATCCGCCCGGGTAAAACAGAACAGTTTTCCGCCGTTGACAAACGCACCTTTTCCGTGCAAAAGCCGCATTTGCTCCAACACGCTTTGGCTGTCGTTCAGCACGGCTATGCGCAAATTGGCGGGCAGCTTTGCCGGCTGACGTGACGACGACCCGCGCCGAAAAAGGGAGGGGCGGCGATGTGACTGCGTTTCATGCAGCAGATAAAACTCGTCCCCCACAAACTTCCGGTCTGAGCGGGAGAAATATAAATCAATACCGGATAATCCCTTCAGCTCCGGCATGAGTTCATCGCGCACGCGCGCAGTATAATCCAGCGCAAAAGACAAGGCCTCATCTTCCTGCACGTTTACCACCGCCGCCAGCAGCACTAAACTTTTTTCCATTTCTATCACTTTCGGCAGCAGTTCGGCTTTTTGTATAGGCTCCACCCGGCGTCTTTCGGAGGGTTTTATCTGGTAATACAAAAAAGGGGACGTTTCTTTTTTAAATTTTTCAAACAGCCCCATGGTATTTGAATAACGCGACCCAAAGACTTCTTTCATTTCCGGAGATACGGGACGGGGGGTGTAAGAAAGGGCCGTCAGCTTTGTAGGAACCGCCGTGCGGGCCACATATCTTTCCAGTTCAATTTGCCAGGATGGAATAACAACATGCCCGGGAGAAGGAAGAATCTTCCCCTGTACCACGCGGGAAGACGGGACCGCCGCCGCGCGCGCCGGAGCCGCACGCAGGGACTTCCACCA
>JAUNWB010000111.1 GCA_030540535.1 Elusimicrobiales bacterium | reverse complement strand
CTCTTCCCACTGGGTCACAATGGGGTGGAGGGTAGACACCACATAGTCAATGGCGTGCTGCTCATTGGCGTTGTAGCTCTGGTCGCCAGCCTGGAGCTTGTACAGCGGGACGCCGAAAAAGCGGGCAATGTCCTGGACAGACAGGGCCGCCTGTTCGACAAACTGGGCGTCGCGGTTGCTGATACTGATGGGCTGATACTTGAGATCGTTGTCCAGGATCGCAATGCGCTGGGCGTTTGTAGGGCCGGTGTGCCGCTTCTCCCACTCGTTACGGATGATGTCCCGGCGGTCGATCCGCTCGACAGTGCCGTCGGCCTTCTTGAGTTCCTCGTACCCGCCGAGATGTCCGGATGTGGTGAGGATGCCGGAGGGCTGTCCGCCGTTGGCATAGTACGAGAGGTTGTACTGCTGCGCGGCACGTCCGGCGCTGATGACCTCATTGGCGCGGGACAGGACGCTGATGCCCTGATACCCGTTGTGGGTATAGGCCATCATGTGTACCATATCCATCCGTGGTACCGTCATCGGCGTGCCGGTAAACGGATGAATCACGGAGTACCACAGCTGGCCGCGATCATCCAGCCAGGGGAATACCAGCTCATAGGGGACGGGGAGCAGCTGCTCCGGCCGCATGGTGCTGGGATTGCGGATGATCCACAGATAGCCGTTTCCGCCGCAGTTACGGTTGGCCTCCACCATTTTTTTCGCCACCGTCGGCGTCTGGGCGTCGTTGGGGCGTATGGTGAGGATCTCATTGAGCCAGTGATCCACCCGGCGTCTCGTCCCGCGCTCCATCACGTAGATAGGCAGCTTGCCGAGGGAGTCGGACAGGACCTCAATACAGCGGTCCACGGAGGATAGCTTCATGGCATTCGCGGCACTGTTGTCCTGCAGACCCGTTGCGGGATAGCCGGCGGACGTCAGCGTGGCCACCGTGGTGGCGTCCTGGACGCGGGGCTGGGCGATCATGGATCGGACGCCGCGCTCCAACCGGTTACTCATCGCTGTCGCCTCCCTTGATCATCAGCACGCCGGCAAGCATCATCAGCACGCCGGCGGCAATGGTGCCGGCCGGGATGTAGATCATACCGACGCCGACAGACACGGCGACAGCTCCCAACGCCAGCAAGCTGGTGGGGAGCCTCACGTTAATCCATTTGGTGATGCCTTTCACGGCAGTTTTCAATTTGTTTTTCATGTTACCTCCCCGGTGCCCAGACTGGGCACCGTTATAGGCTAAACTCGCCCTTATCGATCCGATCAGCCAGCGTGGGGTTATTCCTCCGTACCAGCGCACGGGCCAAGGCATTCATCACGGCCGCCACAGGGTCAATGCGCTCGGTGTCGTCCTTGTGTTTCTTGGAGAGCTTGATATCGCCGTAGTTGTTGGTGATTTCAATGGCGTTGGCAAGGCACCAGATCACAAGAGGATTTTCCTCCAGGACAATCCTTCCTTGGAGCAGCAGCTCCCGAAACCCCTTGACGGCCAGATTCTGTCCGGCGCAGGTCTGGGCGATCTCCACGCAAAAATCCTCGTTGTTGCGATCCTCGCACATCTTGATTGCCAGATCGGTAGCGTTGTGGCCATCGTAGTCCACCTCCTGCACCTTCCACCGATTTTGCAGCTCGCCGCCTTTGATCCAGTCATCCACATAGCTGTTATCGGTGACGTCTCCGGGGGTGAGGGTGCAGTAGCCGTCTTTGGCCCATGCGATATACGGGACGCGGTCTGTGTGCTCGTGAGCTTCGGCCCGGTTGCGCGGCATGAAGCCATGTGCCTTGATTGCAACCCGTCCATCGGACAGGAGGAAGACTGCTCCGACGCCGGAGAGGTCGATCCGCTTGCCCAAGTCAAATCCGCACCAGCAAATCAGGTCGTCCGTCAGGGCCGCAAAGGCGGTGCGCGAGATCTGCGCCTTGCGTGCCAGCTCCATGCAGTTCTCATCCAGATAGCGGTCTATGCTGCCGGTCTGCCACTGGCACATCCGGCGGGTCAAAAACTGCCGGATTTTGTGGGGATCATTAGAGCCATAAGCCGCCGTGTACTCCGTCTCAATCTGATCCAGCAGATACTTGCTGTAATCGTTTGGATATCGGAGGCACGGGTTTGCCATGCACCACTTGCTTTTGTCATGGGGATTAGCGTCGAGGGGCAGCTCCCGGATCATGACAAAGTAGGTCTCATCCTGGACCTCACCGTCAAGGACCTGCTTGGCGTACAGCTCCTCACGATAGCAGGGTTTACTCTGGGCGTCATCGCCGGCGGTAGTGATAACATCCAACAGGGCCTGCGGCCGCTTGCCGAAGGAGTTGAGACCGATGTCGTAGATGTCAGAGGTGATATGAGCGTGGTACTCATCCACAACAAAGTAGGCCAGGATAGATCGCTCCTGGATCTGGAGCTTGCTCATCAGGCTGTCGATTTTGGACAGAGCGTCCATCTTATCCTGGTCGCTCTGGTCTGACGACTCCACGCACTTCAATGCGGTGGCCAGCATCTTCTGGGTGGCGTCGCGCCGGGAGAGCATGGAGCAATAGACCGCCAGCACCTCGCTGTCCAGATCATCCAGCAGGCTGATGCCCTCCATCCGCTTGAGGATCGTGCTCCAGTATTTCTTGGCCGCCTTATCCTGTTCCATAAAGGCCGGCTGCTTGAGCTTTACCTTCTGGCGGGTCGGCAGGACATCTTCCTCAGCCTGAGCACGGGCGGTCTTCTCCACGCAGGTCATGTGTTTGCTCATGTTGTCCATGGTCTTGGGTCTGGTCGGCATGGAAACCTCCTTTCGCCCTGGCCTGCCCCTGAAGGCTGATCGGGGAAATTTTCTCACAGACGAGGGGGCACGAGGTATCCAGGACGGCCATCTGCCAGTTTTCTGCCCCCGGGGCGGGTCTAAGCCCCTCCGGGGCTCCCTGCGGGCGCACGGCCGCACACGCGCTCGCACACCAGGGCGCACGCCTGAGCGCGGACGTAGCTTCGGGCCGCCGAAGGGTCACAAAACCTCGCCGTTTTTGCGTCGTTCCGCCGCCTGCTCCAGTGCGGTCTTCTGGTCGTGATGATGCTTGCACAGGCTCTGGTGGTTGGCCGGATTGACGAACAAAGCCCAGTCTCCGCGAAATGGCCGGATGTGGTCAACTACGGTCGCATACGTCCGAATGCCCTCCTTGGCGCACTCCCTGCAGAACGGCTCCCTGGTGAGCTGCGCCGGCCGCAGGTCATTCTTCCAGATCGGCAGCAGGTACCAGCCGTGGTAATCCGCGCTGGAGAGGCGCCGGTGCTGGGGCTTGTGCCTGGGGCACCAGCCGTCGCGGGTGAGCTCTGGACAACCTTGGTGCTTGCAGGGCCTCAACGGTCTGCTCGCCATGGGCTATCACCTCCACGGTCTCCGGGCAAAGCAAAAAGCCGGAGCCAACAACCACGCATTGCTGCGTTAGTCATTGGCTCCGGCTCTCAAAGCACTGGCCCCGTAGGATGTCCACGATATGCTCGGTCTTGCAGTCTCGGCAGTAGGCCACAACCCGCGTGGCCACGGTATCCGGGTTGATCCGCATCAGCCGCTTGTTGCGGCGGCATTTGGGGCAAACCAGATAACCATCCCTTACTGTCAACATCTTACCATGTAATTGTGCGCTTTTCAATACTTTTCGGCTCCTTTACCGTAAAGTTAATATACTTATCAAGGCTGAAAAAATTATAAAAAAGATCATGAACGTCTCGACTTGCGCCGGCGCTTGGCCTTCGGCCTGCCGGATGTGCCCCAACCGGCACCCAGATATTTGATGTACCGGAAGTGGCCGTAGGCCGTTGTGACGTCACCGGTGTCGGTGAGCACCAGAGCGTGCTTTGGAGGCGTCAGTGGCGTATCGTTGGGCACACGGTAGCACTCGCGCTCCGGCTTTCGTAGGTTGCGAGAGCCAGACCAAAGGCGCTGGCCAACCTTATCCCGCTGCTCCTTACAAAAGTATCTGGCCAGAGTCTCAAAGTTTTTGTCCCGATTGATCTGAATCTGGCGGAACTCAATGTTACCCTGTCCCCACAGCTGACGGATGAGATCGTAGTCCTCACCGGTGGCGTTGATAAGGACGTGATGATGCCACCGGCCGTCTCCGTGCTTATGCTCTGTGATGTAGATGTACCTCAGCTCCTGACCATTGGCCTTGCGAACCGCCCGGAAGCGGCGGAAGAATGCCTGCACCTTGGCGTTGGCCGCCCGCCGCGAATCCGGCAGGTGCTTATCATCGTATGTAAGCGTGGCATAGAGATCGCGCACTCCGAAGTTAGCGGCGATCTCCAGCTCCAGCTTCTGCCACGCATATTTGAGATTCATCCGCTGCTGGGCCTCGGAGGACAGTGCCTTCTTTCCCTGCCGCACTCCAACGCTGTCTCTGGGATTTGGTGCGGGATACACCGTCTCCACCACCAGAGGACCTGCTACGATGATCTTCTTGAACTTTGCCATAAGGTCTGCCTCCTATACAGAAACAGACCTCTGCCCTTATGGCCTCCGTCCTAAATCTCGTAATGTACTAATTCGATGCAACAAAACAACAGGTATGCCTTCAGAAAAGCAGGCGTGGCTTAATCTGGTATATTGGGAATCATACCATCTCACCCGGAAACTATCATAGGGTCTCCAGTCCGGGTCAAAAGACAAAATCTGCTGGGCCTCAAACGACTCATTCGGATAAGTCATAAGCAACCGAAGAAATATCGCTGTCGTCTTCCCAGTCGCCCTACCAGTTGGGAATGGTGTACTGAAGCAACCATCAAGATAACCATCGAGGGCGAACTCGCGCTGCCATGGATAGGGCTTGATTCCAATAGTCCGGCAGATCTGATTAAACTTGTACCTTAGGCTGATGGTACACAGCCAACGTCTTAATCGTCTCATGATCTTACCACAGGTCCGGTGTCCTTGCAAAGATAAATTCGGCCTGAGATGACGATCCTCCCAGATTTGACCTGCCGCATTACGCTGGCACCGCCGATGCCGATGCCCACGATGAGGCACACGATACCTACAATCAAGCTCATAACGTATCAAACTTCTTTCTGCGGGCAATTTCCGCAATGTTATCAAGGCATATCGGCAGAGGCAAGTCCCACTGCACATCCTCATACGGCTCATTCAGCCGGATATTTCCAGCCGCATCGTTCAAGCGGCTATTCCAGTATGCTCCCCGCCGGATGGGTTCTTCTTTATAGGCAAAGACCTTCCCGTCCTTGTCCTTGGCCATAAAGTAATACCCAGCATCAAAGGCTTCTCCCAGTTCTTTCAGCTCAGCCGGAGTAAACCGGAGGATTTCGTCTTCCGTGCGATCGTCCTCATAAATTTTCCCGCACTCGCAGAGCCGTTCCAGGACCTCGCCAAAAGGAAGGTCGATACGCAGATATTCGCCGGAAAGGAACTCCACAAAAGTAGCCTCCGACTCGGCAGCTGAACAACGGAGTCCATCTCCTCTAATCGGAAGGATTGACTGAATCTGGTCAT
>JAUNWB010000110.1 GCA_030540535.1 Elusimicrobiales bacterium | reverse complement strand
AGCAATGATAAGATTTCCTATCGGATTAAGAGCGACTTAATGAAAGGAATCAATCCAATACATGAGCGAATAGAATCTGTAACTGTAGAAGACAATGAATCCAACTGAACAACAACCAAATGAAATTATTTCCATTCATATAGACAATGGAAATATATCATTACACAGATACAATGACAGACTCGATGATATTACTCTCACATCCATGCAAATGTAACTTAACTGCATCCATAAATGAAGAAGATAATGTTTAACAATAGATACGGGCTTACGCAAGCCGTATTAGACCTACTTAAAACAATGACAAGGAGAATAATCTCCGAAAAAGAGTGGGATAAAATACGCAAGTTCAAAGAAGAGTATTACGAACAAACCCTTGACAGATTAGAGGAGAAAGAGTTGATTAAAACTTATTTTGATACCTATCCCGAACGTATGCCTTATCAAGTCGGTGAAGTCGTTGCCATTGCGCAAAAGTATTCTGAAATAGGGATAGAGCCTTTCCCATTCTGCGAAGCAGGATGGGATAACAAGATGTTTGTCCGTGCCGACCTCATGCCCAATCGCATCCGCATAACAGACTTCAAGGTGGAGCAGTTGCAGGATATATCGGATGAGGACTGTCTTAAAGAGGGCATAGAAACGGTAGAGTCGTATGTTATTAGAGCTGACGGAACAAAAAAAACACTTAACTACTATCGTTTCACATACAAGTGCAAGTCAGAGAGGGTATTGACACTATCAGGAAGTACACCCAGAGAAGTTTATCACACCCTCATAGACCGCATATACGGCAAAAGTACATGGCAAAGTAACCCTTGGATGCTCGCATACGAGTTTGAACTGGTAAAATAATAAAGTTATGAAGAATAAGGATTATGTAACCTTTGAGTTATCCCAGTTGCTGAAGAAAAACGGATTCAGAGAACCGTGCCTTAGCCATTACACAGCAACAGGGACGGTTTGGAGGTGTAATGATGAAGATGATTTTAACAGCGAAAGTGAACTGAAAGTCTATTCACGTCCGACGATGTGGCAGGTGACAAAGTGGCTGAGAGAGGTTCATGGGCTACACATAAGCATATCCACTGTAATTGGTGGCAGATGGACTTATGAACTTCAAGACTTGTGGCAAAATCGAATATGGACGGAGAGTATAACACTCGCATACCAGAAAGAGACGGCTATCCATGTATTGACACCTACGAAGCTGCACTACATGATGGAATAGAATCAGCATTGGAACTGATTAACAACAACGGAAATACCATACTGCGATAAAATGGCAAAAAAAGATTGGAAGGGAGGAAAAGCCTCTGTATTCAAAACCATAGGAGCCAGTAACCATGTGAAGCATGAAAGGGCTCATGCGGACTACTATGCCACAGAGCCAAAGGCAACAGAATGGCTGTTGAAATTAGAGAATTTCGATGGTCCAATCCTTGAACCCGCCTGTGGAGAGGGACATATCTCCGATGTTTTAATCAGGGGGGGCCATTCTGTAACATCGAGAGACCTTATAGACCGAGGTTATGGAGAAGTGGCAGACTTCCTTTCCATCGACAATCAGGAATGGAACGGAAACATTGTCACCAATCCACCATACGCCTACGCACAAGAGTTTGTGGAAAAAGCTCTCTCAATCATACCAGACGGGAAAAAAGTGTGCATGTTTTTGAAACTGACATTCCTCGAAGGAAAAGGAAGAAAGCACTTATTCAGGACTCAGCCACCGAGCAGAGTATGGGTAAGCTGCTCGCGACTTCTATGCGCCATGAACGGAAAATTTAATGAGATAAGCGGAAGTGCCACAGCCTATGGATGGTTCGTATGGGAAAAAGGCTACAAAGGAGAGACCATTATCAAATGGTTTAATTAGAAAACAATCCATGACAGGAAAAGTACGACATTTCAAAGCAACAAGACCCTTCCTCACTACTTCCGTCCGGGGGGGCAAATGTGGCTATTGATACGTCAAGCCACAGAAAAAGGCTATATAGAATGTTGCAACAAAGGCGTTTTCGATATAGCCTACCCCAATTCCGAGTTGCGCAGAGCGAGGGTAAAGGATGATGGAAAGAGCGCATCCGCACTAATGGCCGGAGAACCTTCGCAATGCGTTTTTGTAGAATACAAAATATAAAAAAAAACATGGAAATAGAACCCAACCATATCTACCTTGGTGATTGCCTCAAAGTCATGGCAGGCATGAAAAATGGAAGCGTGGATGCCATCATCTGTGATCTGCCATACGAAGTATTGCACAAGAACAACCCACATGCCCAATGGGATAAAATGTTACCACTGGATAAAGTGTGGGAACAATACGAACGTATCATCAAGGAAGATGGAGCCATTATCTTGTTCGGGCAAGGGATGTTTACTGCCAAACTTATGACGAGCAACCCGAAAATGTGGCGGTATAATCTGGTATGGGACAAAATGCGAAGTACTGGGTTCCTGAATGCCAACAGGATGCCATTGCGTTGCCATGAAGTGATAAGCGTGTTTTACAAACAGATGCCAGTATATCACCCCCAGATGATGATAGGCGACTGCAACCATTCGAGAGGAAGACAAGAAAGGGAACAAGCGAACAACTGCTACGGGCAATACAAAACCGGCAGGACATACGACTACGATAAGAAAATAAAAAAGGTGGCACCTACCAGACCAAATGAAAAATTCCCCACCAGCATTATCCGTATAGCAAAGGAACATGAGACCACCGTATTTCATCCGACACAGAAACCCATAGACCTGATAAGATACCTGATAAGGACCTATACAGACAAGGGAGATGTAGTCTTAGACAATACGATGGGAAGTGGAACAACCTGCGTGGGCTGCATCATGGAAAACCGACGATATATCGGCATCGAAAAAGACATGAAGTATTTTGAAGTGGCGAAAAAACGGATAGAAGCACAAAAAAGACAATATAAATTGGAATTAGATATATGAAAACAAATATCACCTTGGAAAAAGCCATGGAACGTGCTACTGGAAGATTACGCAGGAAGATGGAATACTCCATTTCCTTGCTGCGTAAAGCGGAACGAATTGCGCAATCCTATGACAAAGAGAACGGTTTTTACCTTGCATTCAGCGGAGGGAAAGACAGCCAGGCACTCTTCCATATCACCGAACTGGCAGGTGTAAAATTCCAGGCACACATGAGCCTGACGAGCGTGGATCCACCAGATGTGATACGTTTCGTGAAGCGGAACTACCCAGAAGTAGAACTTATCGCCCCTAAGAAAAGCATCTATGCAGTAGCGGTAGAAAAACAGATACTTCCCACCATGAGAGTAAGATGGTGCTGTAACGAATACAAAGAGGGTGCCGGAGCAGGGAAAGTAACACTCATCGGCATACGGCACGAGGAAAGTAGCCGCAGGAAGGCACGCAAGGAAGTGGAAATATCGAGCAAAAAGTTCAGCGGGACACTGGAAGGACTTGATGTGTATAGGGCAGAACAGAAAAAGAAGACACATTCTAAAGAAACCAATATCACCAACGCCGAGGAAGAAAGTACAGCCGGCTGCATACACGGTAAGGAAAGTCTGCTCATCTCCCCTATCATCCATTGGACGGAAAGAGATGTGTGGGAGTTCCTGAATGATGTGATGCAAGTGGTACATTGCAACCTGTATGATGAGGGGTACAGAAGGATAGGTTGCATCGGGTGTCCAATGGCAAATCTAAAACAAAAACAAAGAGAAAACCAACGTTGGCCACACGTGAAGCGCAACTGGATAAAAGCCATTATAGCCATCCGAACCGGGGGGGTATAAGAAAGAACTCTTATCAGAAAAACATCTGGAATCCATCTGGTACGGCATTGGTAAAGAATGGACACCCATCAACAGCAGGAAAGAGCGATGCCGGCTACATCCTACACCCAGACCCATCCCACTGGGGGGGGCGAGAAAACAGAGGATTATGGAAGGGTTTTCCGAATGCTCGTCATCTGACGGCTTGACTGACGAGCAAGAACGGGAAATAGCCGAAAATATCTACGACTGGTGGATAAGCGGGATGTCCTATAAAAAATGGTATGCAAAAAAGTTCCTACAATACCAATTTAATTTTTCAGACAAAGAATATGAAAAAGAACAGCCTTTTTTATAATCACCGCAAAGAAATCCCCAAAGAGAAGAAACATCCGTCAGGAATGTTCCTAAGAATAATTGAAGATGAATAATGTAACAAGGAATGGCTTGTATTATGAAAAAGATAGGACTTGTGGATGTGGACGGCCACGCCAAGAAAAAGAAATGGGGAGCAACCATTTACCCCAACCTCGCGCTGGGAAAGATCGCAAGATATTGGAAAATCCATGGAGCAATGGTCGAGTGGGCATCCAAAATGGAACACTATGATGTCGTGTACATGTCAAAGGTCTTCAATTTCACACCTGATGACCTAAGCATCTATGATGCCAACAAAATCATCCGAGGAGGTACCGGTTACGACATCAATAGTACACTCCCGGAAGAAATAGACCGACTGCAACCAGACTATTCCATCTATCCACATGTGCCCAAAGACACTGCGTATGGTTTCCTGACCAGAGGATGCCAGAACAAATGCCCATGGTACGTGGTACCGAAGAAAGAAGGGCACATACGGCCATACATGGATGTGGATGAAATAGCCATCGAGGATAGGGTGAAACTCATACTGATGGATAACAACATTCTGGCCGCAGGAGATTACTGCATGGAACAGTTAGAAAAGATTATAGAGCGAAGGTATAGGATAGACTTTAACCAGGCACTCGATGCAAGGCTGGTGAATGATGACAATGCCCGGATGCTTGCCAGGATAAAATGGCTTGACAACCGAAGAATACGTTTCGGATGTGACACACACGGACAAATAGCAGAATGCGAACGTGCGATGGAACTTATCAACTCATACGGGTTCAAAGGCGAGTATTTCCTTTACACAATGATTGGAGGTAAGAACGACTTTAAGGAGTGCTACGAACGCATAAATTATTGGTGGAAGCGCACATGGAAATCAAGAGCTGAGCAGAAGGGCATATACATATATCCCTACGCGCAGCCATATAGAGACCCCAACAATCCACACCACCCTATACCACAATGGCAGAAAGACCTTGCAGGATGGGTGAACAAACGAAATCACTTCATGGCACATTCGTTTTCAGACTTTATGCCGAGAAAAGGATTCAAATGTGAGACCTATCTGAAGAAATATCTATGAGATCCAACATAATAAAAAGCGCATTCTATATCCGAATACGCTTTTATTATTTCATCAATCAATGAATGTATGAAATCATCTTTTATTGGCTTTCCTGATAAGCCTGACACCATATAAAATTCCAAACACAGAGAAGATAATACATATAAATGTAAAAACTTCACTCACCGTAGAAAAACAAGAAACATCCTTGTCCTTTGTAGCAGCAGAACTAATGGAGTCCGCATTCTGTGATTTTTCTCTCTCGTACAAAGCCTGAAACAATGAATCGTAATG
>JAUNWB010000109.1 GCA_030540535.1 Elusimicrobiales bacterium | reverse complement strand
ATGATAGTCTGTATCTCATCTACTGGCATTTCAGTAGAAAAGACAACTGTTGGTTCTGAATTGCCAGTATATACATATTGCTGGCTATCCACATCATAAAAATAAGGAACTGAAATCTTACAAGCATCACCTACAGCTAATCGCGTTTTCCCTTGTCCTTGTATTAAAGACCGCATAAATAAACACCCTAACCTGGCACCCCTTGTAATGGTATTCAGCCCAGTGTTATTTAATGGCAATCCCACATCTGGAACTTCTTGCAGTTCGTTTACTAAAGCTAACATTCCAGAACCAGCCTGTACATCCGTACTCAAAGTATTTGTACAATATTTCATATTGGGATTGATCACAAACGTTGCTTCCACAATCTCAACAATGTCTTGTTCTGTATAATTGTCAAATTTAGCCTGCTCCGCTTCTGCTGCCTTCGTGTCTACCAAAGTACTGTTATAAATAAATCGAGTATCTAATCCCTGCTTCTCATAATACCGGAGAAGAGAATACTTCCTGACTCGATGGTAGTTATAGTCATAATTATCCATCTGCGCCATATCCCTTGCATTGATTAGATACTCGATGCCTTGGTTCTCTTGGAAGATAGTATATTGCTCTTGGTAATTACTTAAATATGAGTCCATACTGAATTCATCTATTGTAGCGCATCCTTGCATGTGCAAATTGTAAATCGCCACAAATAATAATTCATAAAAGCTCTCTGTATTAAAATCTGTTCTATCCAGAGGTCT
The DNA here is from genome assembly GCA_030540535.1 of Elusimicrobiales bacterium. Classification (GTDB taxonomy): domain Bacteria; phylum Elusimicrobiota; class Elusimicrobia; order Elusimicrobiales; family Elusimicrobiaceae; genus Avelusimicrobium. The sequence continues at coordinate 4,807 of JAUNWB010000109.1, read as the reverse complement.
GTCTATATCATCTATCAAGGTCGGATCTTGTAATAAACATCCAAGAACGATTAAATACGCTCTTTTATCAACCAATCCTTCGCATGACATTTCATTCCCCCATTCTTATTGAACCAATATCAATTTGTTTTATTTTTCTTTTTTTCGGTTGTACTTGGATTACTCTCTCGTGATACATTTGAGAGATATCCTGATCTTTCACAGCATCCTCAACCGCTTTGATACTGTTATAATATTTTTCTGCTTCTGTATAGTAATAAGGAATAAGCCCTACAACATCACCAGTCAATTCCTTTTCAATAATTTCATTCAAATAAACCAATGTCTGATACATAAATTCGAAAGAAAAACCATACCGCTTAATATAATCTTCTGATAAAGCATAAACCTTTGCTGGCAGTTGATCTTCTCCAATTAATTTCCGGAGATAATCATAATATTGTTTCTTTTCTTGATACTCATCTTCCGATAAAGCATCTTTCAATTCTGCTTTCGGTTTTACTTTTTGGCCGGATTTCTTTTTTTCCTTAGCTTTTTCTTCCAGCTTTTCAGACTTACCCATCTGAATTACTTTAACTGCAACATTAAAGCATTTTTGATGTGCATATCGTCCCTTGTAGGGGATAGGAACTTCGTCAGCTCCTATCTTTTCCCCACAACATACACAAACCTTTTGTCGTGCCATTAACTACTAAATTCCTAACTCTACTGCTTTGTCATTTAAGTTATCCAAAATAATCAATAAAGCATCAATCTGCTTTTTTGTACACTGTGACACCTTTTTCCCCACACCTAAAGTCTCCTCAACAATCTCAGTAAGAGCTTCCATCTGACCGGCATTAGCAAAACGTGCACCAATCTCCTGCAACTGATCCATTACTTTATCATAATCATACTTGACTGAAGTGTTCTGCGCTTTCTGCTCATCATAAGTCACTGCTGCCACACCAGTTGCTTCTACTTTTCCAGAAATACCAATATTCACAGCTTCCTCAAGAGCTTCAGCACTCCATACCGGTAAGTAAGTCGGTGTAGTATCAAATCTTGATCTCGCAAAGAATTTATCCGTTTCAGCCAAATAAGCAGAAGATGGAATCACTTTACCATTCTCATCTACACCATTACTCTGTAAATAAATTACATAATCTACAAAGTCTCGGATTGGATCGATACAACGTTTATCTCCCTTCGGTGTAACATATCCATCCTTCTCCTGAGCATGTCCAATAAACACTACTGTGTAGTTACAGCTCAGAAGCAGGTTAATTGTCTTAAAATATTCTTTTTCATACATTTGGTATAAATTTACTTTACCGTTGCCATCACCTAATGTCAGAGCGCCTTCACCATATGTAGCGATAATGAAATCCTGGCATAACAGAGAACTTGCATACACTTCATCAATAATGATGGTGTCATATAAGGCTCTTGCTTTCTCAACCGTTGCCTTGCTAGTAAACTGTTTAACCAGCTTTTTAAAATCTCCCCAAGTAGTTACCCGGTTATAAGCCACACCAACTGTCGCATTTAGTCCAGACTCGGTTGCAATAACAAATGGCTTTGACATCCGAACTGCCTGGGCAGTTTTCCCAAGCGAGTTCGAACCATAAATTAAGAAGCTTTTGCCTTCAAGACCTTTTGCAATAACTGTCTTCTGTGGATTAAAAATATCTACATTCACTGCCATTTATATTTCTCCTCCTACTTTCCATTATCATTGCGATCCAGGATCTTAACACCACCAGTACTTCTTACAGTATCAGCAGCTAATTCCCTCATCTGCCCATATGCTGCATCTAATTTCTCCTGTAAAGTAATTACCTTATCTCTTTCTGCTTCAAGATCAGCTTCCAAACGTGCGACCTGATCTTTTAAAGCCTTCTGCTCGTACTCATTCTTCTGAGTAATAGCACGAACTTCAAAAGCATTACTTTTATCAGCGTCAGCTTTCCCCTTCTTTTCACCATCGGCAAAAGCAGCTTCTACTAACTTAGGAATCTCGGCAACTTGATTTTCCAACTCAATAATATGATCTGCCTTTCCATTAATATCTTCAATTTCTGCCTGGACAGCAGCTTCTCTCTCGGCCAACTCTTTTTCACGAGTCATCTTTTCATCTGCCCACGCATCATTTTCCAACTTTCTCTGACGCTTCAAGTTATATGTATATTCTTCTTCCTCACGCTGGCGCTTCTGCTTTAATTCCTTTTCTAATACAGCATTTTCTTCGCGAGTAGCCTTCTCGATTTCGTCTTTTTTCTTCTTTAAATCATCAATCTCAGCCTGAATTTTTGCCTTCTTCTCATCCAGCTCCTTCTGGGCAGCTTCAGCTAATACAGTATACTTATCCTTAAGTTGAACTTCCATTTCCTTATGCGTATTAATCAATGCAATAAGAGAATTTGCTTCAACTTCGATATCAAACAGCTCCTTTAACTGCTGTCTTCTCATATCATATACTCTACATAAATTTTCATAACCCGCTACGATTTCGGGAGCTAATACCCCCTTTTTTACAATATCATCAGCAGCTTCAATTGCAGCAGCTTCCTGCTTCTTTGCGGCATCAGCAACTGGATCTTCTTTCATAGCATTTAAATCATCAATCTTCTTTTTCATTGCTGTATATGCGTCAAATAATTCCTGCTTTGTACTCTTCATAGTTAATTCTTTTTCCATATTTATCTCCTCTTACTATCTATCTTTCTTCTGAATGTTGTTATTTACCTGGTTCATATTTTTTAATAGCTGCAAATTATCATTAATAATTAAGGCAAACGCCTGCTCTTCTGTAAAACCTTCAGCAACATATGCATCATAAATTGCTTTTTTGAATTTAGCTCTATATTCAAAATATTCTTTATTATTTACTAGGTCCTTAAATCGGTCAAAAAAATATGCTAACCCTTCATATACCGGGGTTTTATATGTATCGCATAATTCCTTAATCGTATCTGCATCAATTGATTCTGGGCTAATAAATAACGTTGTTAAAAAATTATTTTTGTCCATCTTTTTTCTCCTTTTTGCAATAATTTGTTTGATTTAATGTTATTAAAAACCTAATGTGCGTCCATGTGCTGCTGCAGAAGGTCTTGCGTTATTTGTTTTCCCAGTACTGCCAGAAGCAGCCTTTGCCTTTATCTCTGCAATTCGATTTTCTCGTTCCTGAATAGCAGCCTTGATAGTTGCTGTATCATATGGCGGATTTTCAGAAACACCTTCTTCATAGGCCTCGGAAGCTCCAGTAATAATCAATTCGTTTTTAAATTCTGTTTTTGTCTTGGTCTTTGGCTTTCCAATTGCAACCGGAATTGGAATAACTTTCGTAATACGATTGTTAATTACATCACCAAAGAATCTTACGGTCTGTCCCGGCTCGTACATAGAATCAATTGCTGAAGCAACTTCACCTTCAGCCACCATCTTAATTGGCTCAATACCGTTATCATATCTTGGTATCCAACCACTTACAATAACTCTTCCCGTTTCCTCACCATCGGTATTCATCTCTGGCATAATAGCGGAAATATATATCTCAACTTCAAATTCTGCTCTTGGCTCATACTCCTCATCTGCCTTGATCCGATTAAAGAAATTTGCTCTGTAAGCCATTACATCTGAATTATCCTGGATAGAATGGTATGGATTCATGTTCCCATTTACGCGCACTTTATCAGCATTTTCTTCACCAGCTTCAGCAATGGACTTATATTCATTCATTACAGTCATAATGCCTGCATATGCTCTATTATCCGATCCGGATTTTGTTTTTTCATTTACATTAACGTTGTATCGGATGAAGTTTACATCACTTGTCTTGATCGTTACATAACCGGAAATAGATGTCTTGCCATCCTCAGTCTTTACTTCCAGCTTCTTTTCTGATACTACTCCTACACTGTTTACATCTGCATCTGCTTGTCTTAAACTTGTTTCTGCCATTTTTTCTCCTTGAAAATAATTTATTTGTTATTAGTATCTATAGTAACGGAGATCATAATTTAGATTTAGTGACTGATCCTCCGTATGCTTTATAATTATGATTTTTCCACATCGGGGACATTTCCCTAATTTTGTACTGTATCCATAACCATTATCATCCCACCAAGTACTTTCTGGTTGAAATTCAATGGTTTCTTCACAATTTTTGCAGTACCCTTTATTCAAGTCATATTCATCCTCCTCTCTACCTCCAGATTCAATAATTAAAATCAAGATCTATGATTCGGACTTCAGTTCTCTCATTGCTCGTAAATAAGCTTCCTTCTGAATCTCAATAGCATCTTCTCGGGCTTTAGCTCTTTTTTCTGCTCTAACCTTTTCAGATTTCATCCGCTTCTTTGCTGCTAAAGCCTTCTCTTCTGCCTTCTTTGCTTTAGCTTTTTCCGCATCGGTTAACTTCTTATAATATGCTCTCAGTGCTTTATTTACACAATCAACATATTCCTTTCGCATCATCATTAAATTCGCTTCATACTCTATACCTTCTTGAGTATGAGTCTTCTTATATAATTTCTTTGCAATAGCAATAAAGCAAGCTTTATACAAATCAGCCTCATCGCTTTCGCTGCGAATTAATTTCTCCTTTGTATTATCCTGGAAAGTAAATTCCGTTACCTTTCCCAGTACAATTTCTCGAATATCTGTAATACGCCAAGCACCTATTGTCAGTCCAGACACAAGTATTGGAGATGATAAACCAGGACTTTCACTCCTAAAATATAATTGCGAATCAATTACAATAGGCGTAGAACATATTGCTTTTGTCGCTGTCGCTATCGTTGTATAATAATAAGCTTTTGCA
>JAUNWB010000108.1 GCA_030540535.1 Elusimicrobiales bacterium | reverse complement strand
ACGGAAATCCTTTTTCCTTGCGTACTTCTATATAGGTATATTTTATAAATTTAGGAGAAGCAAAACAAATTTGCGCACGCTTTTTTTGCGCAAAGGGTTGACAAAACTTAATTCAACTTATCAGAATTTTGCCACATTCAAGAGGTTTATTCCCCCACTCCCGTCTAACGGACGCATTTTGAAAGGAATGCGTTTTTTGCAAATTTGCGCATTTTTTTGCATTTTTCACCCCCTTCAATCCCCGCCAAAAAAAGAAAACCGCCGCAAAAAGAGCGGCGGTTTTGCATTTTTTAAAGTGCGTTAAAATTATTTTTCGGTTTTATTTTCAGACACTTTCATGTTTTCCAACTCTTCAATCAAGCTAAGCAAAGTAGGCTGAAGTTTGACTACATATTCCTGTTCGAAAGTGCTGATGCGCTGTTCCATGCGGGCCATTTGTTTGGCAAATTCGCCGCTGGTTTTGTCCTGCGCGATTTTAAGTTCTTCCAACCGATAATGCAAATCTTTTACTTTTTCTTTTAAGTCCGCCGTTTCCAAAGACGCCGCTCCCTGCAGGGACTGCAAAATGGCGGCGCGCGGTTTATAAGCGGGCTGCTGGGCCACGGTAACCACGGTTAAATCTTCCACCGCCGGCTCGAAATCCGTTTCGTGCGCCAGCGCGGCGCGGTATTTGGCCGTAAAAACGAACAGTAAAATAAAGCAAACGGTAAACCCGATTAATTGTAAAATGACAGTGTTTTCCATGTTCTTATCTTAGCATATTTTAGGCAGATTTTTATTTGTATGTATCGGATTTTACGCGGGTATAGGGGTCATCGCAAAAAGAACGGATAATTCCTATCAGCCGCAAAACGCACCATACCGCCGCGGTCCACACAATAATTTTACCCCACACGGGGTGCGCCCGATACCACTTTACGAACCAAAAATAAATGATCAGCCCCAGCACGATAACGGCAACACCGCACGCCTTTAATCCGGCCAGAGAGGCATTTCGTATAACAGGCTGCCCGCCCGGCCGCCAGGGCACCATAATCACCGGCAAGAACTGTAATAAGGAAAATGGGTTCATCTATTTCGTTCCCCGTCAAACTACCGTCTTTTGACAACTACAAAGCACGCCCCGAATACGGCGGCGTACAATAACGCGCTGCCTGCGGCGCGCCACAAGCTGCCCCAGCCGGGGCCCCATAAGTAAACGGCCCCGCCCAAAAGCAGAAACGCCGCTAAATTAATTAAGCTGAATTTAAAAGCCATTATTTCTCCTAACGAATCACGGTGCCCGTCCGCCCCGTTTGGTAATGCACGATACGGATTTCCACGCCCTTTTCTTTAGCAAGGCGCACAGCGTCCGGGTGGAGTACGTTCGCCCCGTTCAAGGCGAGTTTATACATTTCGTCAAAATCCAGCACTTCGTATTTTTGGGCTTTTTCGTCTTTGTTGGGGTCGGCGGAATACACGCCGTCCACGTCTTTAATCATCTCCACGTGGTCCGCGCCCAGCTGGCTGGCTAAAAACACGGCGGACACGTCCGACCCGCCGCGTTTAAGCGTGGTGATTTCTTTATTTTCCCCAATGCCTTGGAAGCCGGCCACTACGGGAACGTGCCCAAATTCAATTTCCCGCACCAAACGGTCACCTTTTAAAGATAAAATGTCCGCGCCCGTATGCGTGCAGGTGGTAATCAGGCCGATTTGCGAACCCGTCAGCGACACGGACGGCACCCCAATCGCGCGCAAAGCGATAGACAGCAAAGCCACACTGACGCGTTCGCCGGTGGTGACGAGCATATCCAGTTCGCGTTTATCCGGGTTGGCGGCGATGCTGTAGGCGTGGTCCAACAGTACGTCCGTCAAGTTGCCGTTGGCCGACGCAACGATAACGGGAATATAATTGTCATCATAGCGGGATTTAATCAAATCGGCGGCCATAAGCAGTTTTTGTTTGTTGGCCAGCGTATTGCCGCCGAATTTCATAATGCAGATTTGTCTCATAAAATTGTCCTATAACCACTGGGGCAGCGCATGCCCCGAGAGCATTTCTTCATAAGAAGTGCGTTTGCGCACGACGGCGTATTCCTCCCCGCGCACCATCACTTCCGGCACGAGCGGACGGAAATTGTAAACGGACGACATGGACGCGCCGTACGCTCCAGCACACATTATAGCAAGCAGCCGGCCCGCTTGTACAGGCTCAATAATGCGGTCTTTGGCGAATACGTCGCCCGATTCGCAAATGGGTCCCACGATATCGGCAATTAACGGCGCCACGCCTTTTTTGGATACGGGCAAAATGGTATGCCACGCATCGTACATGGCGGGCCGGACAAGGTCGTTAAACCCCGCATCCACTACGATAAAATTTTTACTTCCCATTTTTTTGGTGCAAATCACTTCCGTTACCAAAATCCCCGCGCTGCCGACCACCGAACGGCCCGGCTCCACGATGATATGTTTGTTTAAAGCCCCCAGCGTTTCGCGCACTACGTCCGCGTACGCCGCGCAGGTGGGAGGCAGTTCCACATTGTAATTAATGCCCAGTCCGCCGCCCAAATCAATGTTATCCAAAACGATGCCTTCGGCTTCCAGTTCGCGCACCATCCCCGCAATTTTCGTAAACGCCAGCCGGAACGGTTCCACGTCCAGCAGCTGTGAACCGATATGCACCGCGATACCAGCCAAACGGATGCCCTCCATGTTGGCGGCTTCGCGGTAAAGGCGGTGGGCGTCGTCCCAGTCCACGCCGAATTTATTTTCTTTCTTGCCGGTGGTGATTTTGACGTGCGTCAGCGCATCCACGTCCGGGTTGACGCGCAGGGCCACATTGGCTTTGACCCCCAGCCGCAGTGCAATTTGGTTAATGGTTTCCACCTCGGCGGCGGATTCGGCGTTAATTTGCAAAATTTGGTTTTTTATTGCGGCTTCCAGTTCCGCCGCCGTTTTACCTACGCCCGAAAACACGATTTTATCCGCCGGAATGCCCGCTTTCATCGCTACATACATCTCTCCGGCCGATACCACGTCCGCCCCGCCGCCCATCCGTGCCAGCGTGGATACGACGGCCAAATTCGTATTGGCTTTGACCGAATAACACACCGTGGAATGAAAATCCGCAAGCGCGCGGCGGTAGGCTTCAAAATTGCGCGTGAGTTTTTCGGAAGAATAGCAATAAAAAGGCGTGCCGACTTCCCGGGCGATTTTTTTCAAATCCACCCCCTCCGCGTAAAGTTCTCCGTTATGGTAATGAAAACACATACAGTTTCTCCTTGGCTGCAACACAAAAAACGCCTCCGCTTACAATTAAGCGGAGGCGTTGCAAACCGGTTTTAAATTAAATTGTTATTTTTCCGCAAAATTGTAAGCAAGCACGCAAGAGCATTTTTTGCCCTTGTTCTGTTTGCTTACGCGTTTGACGGATAAAATAAAATTCATAGAGTCAGTATAACAAATTTCTCCGGCCGCCGCAATCCGCTTCCGGCACAGCGGCAACACACGGTCCGCCGTCGTACTTTTTGCGTTTTTCCACAGCCGGGCTAATCCTTTTTATCCCGCGCCAAAAAGCCGACTTGCGCGTATGCTACCTATATATAGGGGGACATTTATGAAAAGAATCGTACTACTGCGCCATGGGCAAAGCCAATGGAATTTGGAAAACCGTTTTACGGGCTGGACGGATGTGGACCTGACGCCGCTGGGCGTACAGGAAGCCCGCCGGGCCGGAGAGCTGTTAAAAAACGCCGGTTTTTATTTTGACGCGGCGTATACGTCTTACTTAAAGCGCGCCATCAAAACGCTGAACGAAGTGTTAGATATACTGGACCAGGATTGGCTGCCCGTGGAAAAAGACTGGCGGCTTAACGAAAAACACTACGGGGCCTTGCAGGGGCTCAACAAGGCCGAAACCGCCGCCAAATACGGCGAAGAACAAGTAAAAATCTGGCGCCGGAGTTATGACGTGCGCCCGCCCGCACTGGACCCGGACGACCCGCGCGCCCCGCAAAACGACAAACGCTACGAAAATATACCGCCCGCCTATCTTCCGCTGACGGAATCCTTAAAAGACACGGTGGAACGGCTAATGCCGTACTGGGAAGAAGTGATTTTCCCGCGCCTGGCGGAAGCGAACGAAATCTTGGTGGCGGCGCACGGAAACAGTTTGCGCGGGATTGTAAAGTATTTAAAGAACCTGTCGGACAAAGAAATCGTCAATTTAAACCTGCCCACGGGCGTACCGTACGTGTTTGAATTTAACAACGGACGGATTTTGCAGAAAGATTATTTTTTGGGCGACCCGGAAGAAATCAAACGCAAAATGGCCGCCGTGGCCGCACAGGGAAAAACGACACGGTAACAGCACTGAAGCTAAAAAGCCAAATATGCTAGAATAAATCATTCCAACATAAGGAGCTTGTTGCCAGACCCCGGGCCCAAGAAAAAGCCCGGCTGCAAATTTAATCTGTTTTTGGAACCGTATTAAAGAATACGGTGCGCTTTTGGTATACCAAAGGCATAATCCTAGTCCAAGAACAGTCGTTTCGGGCGCAAAACGAACGGACTAATTACCCGGTTGTTTTGCGTCAAGTGTTTGCCGCCCGCAAGGACGGCAAACCGCGGCTGTTTATATTTGGGTTACTAGGATTAGCTCGGATATGGCAGCCGTTTTTTTGCGGCATGTTTTCCAAAAACAGAAATTAAGGAGAACTCAATGCAAAAAACAAAAAAGGGATTCACCCTTATAGAACTACTGGTCGTCGTACTCATTATCGGCATTTTATCCGCCGTTGCCCTGCCGCAATATACAAAAGCGGTGGCGAAAAGCCGGTTTACCCAAATGCAAACCGCCGGGAAATCACTCAAAGACGCCATGGAAGTATATTATATAGCCAACGGGGATTATCCGCAATATTGGAACGAATTGGACATTGAATACCCGGACTGCGAAGCCAGCGGCACAGCCCGTTTTATGCTGTGGTGCGATAAATTTGCCGTAGACATGTTCGCCGGCACAAACGCCAGTTTAGAATTTTATGATACGCACGGAATTCCCAACAGCGGGAGAAAACAAGGTACGGAACTTTTACGTGAAAAAGCGCCGTCCACCTATCTTGTTTGGCTGGACAATTCCGCCTACCCGGGCAAAACAAGCTGTACCAGTAAAATTTCAGGATTATGCAAAAGTATGGGATTTTAATCTTCGCATGATATGAAAAACGCCCCGGAGCGTTTCTCCGGGGCGTAATTTAAAATCAGTTCCATTTCGGCCGCAGCTTTTTAATGGCTTTTTTCAGCTCCGGCTTGAGTTTCGGGTCCACCAAATCGATAAACAGTTTGCCGTCCAAGTGGTCCACCTCGTGCTGGAACGCCTTGGCCAGCAGCCCGCGCGCGCGTTTGACGTGTTCTTTACCGTTTTCGTCGGTATATTTAAGCGTAACGTCCGTGGCGCGTTTGACTTCGGCCCATAAACCGGGCAGCGAAAGGCATCCTTCTTCTTCCAGCTTTTCCCCGCGCATGGATACGATTTCCGGGTTAATGATAACGTAACGTTTGAGCGGCGCGTTTTCTTCGTCCGACTCCGGTA
>JAUNWB010000107.1 GCA_030540535.1 Elusimicrobiales bacterium | reverse complement strand
CGCTGTACGGACTGGGCGGTCAGCCCGTCCGCGGTAACGGCACGGAAGCCGGCGGTGCTAAATTTAATATCTTCACTCATCGTGCCAGTATTATACTAAAAAAGAGCGATTTTTTCACCCCCGCAATAAGGGTTATTTAAAATAAGTGCGCGCGCGGGCGCGTACGGTAGGATTAAAAGCCATAAAATGATAGAATAAGTACAAGACCCATTATAAGGATGAACGCATGAATTTTGAATACGTAAAACAATACATTAAAGACGCCGGCCTGCCCAACTACCGCATCGCGCAGGTGCAGGACGCGGTTTTTAAACGCGGCATTTCGTCGTGGGAAGAAGCGTCTTCCCTGCCGGCCGATTTGCGCGCCAAGCTGGCCGAAGAACGGCCGATTTTGTCTTTTAAAGTAAGCAAAATCATCTGCTCGCAGGAAGACAAAGTGGCCAAGGCGCTTTTAACGCTTAAAGACGGGCTTCAAATCGAAACCGTTTTGTTAAAACCGCAGGATACCTGGAGCGTCTGCGTTTCGAGCCAGGTGGGGTGCCCGCTGCGCTGCGCGTTTTGCAGTACGGGCAAAATGGGTTTTAAACGCGATTTGACGCAGGAAGAAATCACCGACCAGGTACTGATGTGGTACCAGTACGTACGCAAAGAAAAACTGGGCGAACGCATTTCCAGCGTGGTATTTATGGGAATGGGGGAACCGCTGCTCAATTATTTAAACGTGGTGAAAGCGGCGCGGGATTTGTCCCGCCCGGACCAGCTGAACATCGGTGCGCGGCATATTTCCGTTTCTACCTCGGGCATTGCGGACAAACTGCATAAACTGGCCGTGGATTTGCCGCAGGCCAACCTGGCCGTTTCTTTGCACAACGCCGACAACGCCGAACGCAGCAAAATCATGCCCGTCAACCGCCGCTACGATTTGGACGACCTCAAAAAAGCGTTGGAAGAATACATCGCCATGACGGGCCGCCAGGTGTTTTTGGAATACTCGGTGATTGAAAACGTAAACAGCCGCCCGGAACACATCCGCAAGCTGGCCGACTGGATTTACTCGGTGAAAGACAATTACTTGCTGCACGTTAATTTAATTGCGTGTAACCTGGGCCGCGGCGAAAAAACCAGCGACCGCGTCGTGAAAGATTTTGCCGCCGGGCTCAAAGGTATGGGGATCGGCGTAACTATTCGCAAAAGTATGGGCAACGACATCCTGGCCGCGTGCGGCCAGCTGGCTTCCCAAAAAAGATAGGAGGGGACATGAAAAAATTATGGATTTTAACCGCGTGCTGTGCGCTTTTTTCGGCGTGCGCGACGCTGGACCAAACCAATGTGGACTGGATCCCGATAGGGCCTGATTTCCCGCCCACCAAAGCCAAAGACGTGCAAATCATTTCCGGCCGGGAAGACGTTACTCGCCCGTACGGCAACCTGGGGCTCTTGCGTATTAAAAATTTAAAACCGGACCGCGACACGCTTCTTATGGGCGTTGAAAAAGGCCGCAAAATCGCCGCGTCCAAAGGGGCGGACGCCATTCAAATCGGCCAGTACAACAGCGCCGAAGACGGCGCGACCGACCCGCGCGTGACGCTTATCATCTATGCCATCAAATACGTGGACAAATTAAGCGAAGCCGATGAAAAAGCCATCGAAGATTTTAAAGTGTTGGGGATTTTAAATGAACGTACTAATCGCTAGAAGCAAGGAAGAATGTTCCTCCTGGACGGACGCGGTCGTAGTAATCGACGTCCTGCGCGGCGCCACCACCGCGTGCGCGCTTTTGGAACGCGGCAAGCGGGATGTCCTCCTGTTTAACGACGCGCAGCAAGCGGACGCTTTTTTGGCGCACCATGCCGATTTTGAAGCGTTTTCCGATGAACCTCTTTCCTCCGCACATGCGGACAATTCGCCTTATTTGGCCTCTAAATCCGTCGCCCGCCAACCGGGGCTTTTGTTGGCTTCGACCGGGTGTAAAGCGGTGTGGGACGTGCGCCGCGCCAGTGTGGTATTGTTAGGCGGTTTCTGTAATTTTTACGCGCTGGCCGAAACGCTTACCTCCCAGCCCAAAGACGTACTGTTGATTCCCGCCGCGATGTTTGGCCCCGGAAACGAAGAAGAGGATTTGCTCTGCGCCGAAGCCTTTAAAGATTTTATCCAGGGCGTCGGCTCGCCGGAAATTGCATTGGGTGAATTTGGAAATACGATGCGTATGGTGGAATTTCATAAGAACGGCCCGAAAACGGCCGAAAAAGATTCCCGGCTGGCGTTTAAAATAAACGGCTTGCCTGTGGTGCCGCAGGTTACGTTTGCCGAAGACGGCGCATTTGCCGTCTGCCATCCGTACGGTTCGCCCGCGCATTGGCTGGAAGTGGTAAAACCCGCTGCGCGGCAGGCGCCCGCGGCGGCGCCGGCCGAAGCCCCGGCGCAACGCGCCTCGGTGCCGGAAGAAACGCCCGCGCAGGAATCAGCTCCGACGGAAGGAGAGGCAGGGTCTTCGCTTAAAAGTTTGTTCGGCGGGCTGGCAAAGTCCGTCAAAGAAGAAGCGCTCTCTTTAAAAGAGAAAGCCGCCGAAGCCGCCGCCGACCCGAAAGCGGTGGAAGCCAAATCCAAATTAAAAGGCTTTTTCTCCGATATTGTGCGCTCGGTAAAAGAAGAAAAGAAAGAGTTGGAAGAATCCCTTTTCCAGGGGGCGCCGCGTCAATCGTCCGAAGAGCGTTCCTATACGTTAAACAGCGACGACCCGTTTGACGCGCTGATGAAGCAGTCCGCCGCGCAGGCGGACGCTCCCGCGCAGGAAGCTGTTTCCGCGGCTAAACCTTCCGCACCGCGGCAAGAAAATTCCGCGCGGGAAGAAGCGGTACAACTCGCCGCGCCGCAGGCTCCTCAGCCGGTGGAGTCCGTTACTCTGCCGGGCGAAGTGACGTTTTCGGGCAAATCCGCCGGGTTTGAAGAAACCAAGAAAAAGAAAAAAGCCATCGTGCTGTTTTCGGGCGGACTTGATTCCACTACGTGCTTGTACTGGGCCTTGGAACACGGCTACGAGTGCGAAGCGCTGACCGTTTCCTACGGCCAGCGGCACGACCGCGAAGTGCTGGCCGCGCAGATGATTGCGTGCAATTTGGGCGTAAAACATCATTTGATTACGCTTAACTTGCCGTGGCTTGTTTCCAGCTCGCTTGTGGATAAAAACCAGCAAATCCCCGACGTGGCGTTGGAAGACATCCCCAAAGAGGGGATTCCGTCCACCTACGTTCCGGGCCGGAATTTGATGTTCCTGTCGATTGCCGGTTCCTTGTTGGACGCCATCGGCGCGGACGCGATTATCGCCGGGCCGAACGCCATTGATTTTTCCGGCTACCCGGATTGTACGCCCGCATTTTTTAAAGCGGCGGCCGACGCGCTTAACCGCGGTACCAAAATGGGCGTGACGGAAGGGATTGAAGTGCTTGCGCCGCTGATGCGTTTATCCAAAACGCAAATCGTGCAGCTGGCGGCCAAACTCAAAGTGCCGTTCGAACTGACGTGGAGCTGCTATGCGGGCGGTCAAAAACCGTGCGGGCATTGTGATTCCTGCAAACTCCGCGCCAAAGGGTTTGAAGAAGCCGGCGTGCGCGATACCTCGCGTGATTAAGGAGCGTTTATGAAGAAAGTATTTTTGATGTTTGCCGTATTCATCTTTTCCTTAGCGGCTTTTGCCCGGGCGGAAAAAGCGGATAATTTTGTGGAAGCGGGTGCGCCCGCCGAGTGTAATCTGCCCGTGGAAGCTGCTGCTGTAAAATCCGCGCCGCAAGCTCCGGCGGAAACGCAAAAAACGCTGACCCCGGCGGAGCAGAAAAAGCAGTTTAAGGCGCGCCGGAAACTCATCAAAAAACTGGTCAAAGCGTACCGCAAAGCGCCGGAAGCGGAAAAGCCCGCTATTAAAGCCCAGCTGGCGGAAGTGGTTTCGCAGGGGGTGGATGCGGGGATCAGCTATGTAAAAGCCCGTATCGCCGCCGAACGCGCCAATTTGGATAACTGGGAAGCGAAGGTAAAAGCCGAAGAAGCCGATCTGCCCGCCGTCAAAGCGCAGCGGGTGGAAGATTTGCTGTCCGGCGAAGCCAAACGCAAACACAAAGCCGCCAAAAAAGCGTGGAAGAAACAGATGAAAGAAGCCAAACGCCACATGCGTTAATTGTCGGCCTGCTTTACATGATAACGCGCCCCGAGCATTTCCTCGGGGCGCGTTTTTGCATGTTTGCAGATGGGCAGAACAGGCTTTTCCTGTTTATAATTTGGGACATGTCATCATAGTGTGGCTTAAACTAGTCTAATAAACGCGGATAATCTCCGCGGCCTGGGTCTTGCATACAGGCGGATACTCCCTTGGGTTATTTCCATCTAATTGATAAGTACCGTTTATTGTTTAACCCTGGTCAAGGCCAGTGTGCCTGCCCCCGGTAAGACCCTGCGGGCCGCCAGTTGGGATTGCTTGTGCGTAGTTGGCGACATGTCTTAAACAGTGTGGCCTAAACTAATCAGAAGAGTGCGGAAAGGTTTGGCCGGGGCGGCTCGCCCCTTGACCCGTTTTTTTTTTTTGATACGATTATGTCATCCCGTAGTGTTTCTGTACGGGATCTCCCTTTTATGGTTTGTTTCGTTAAAAGCGGTAGATCCTGAGCAGAAACCTCTCAGGATGACTTTTTTAATTAGGTTTAGCCGCTTACTTCGCTTACGTCATTCCCGAATGTTTCTATCGGGAATCTCGTTGTTGCGTGACGACAGATTCCGTACTATCCGCCGTCCGCAGGACCGGAATGACGCAATAGCACGAGAAGGCCGTCAAACCGTAATAAGGGGATATCTATGTGTCAAAATGTCGTCATCCCGGCCGTGGAGCCGGGATCCAGGCCGTTTAATAGCAGTTGTAATCATTATTTTCATTTGGCAGGGGGCTCGGAAATGACGCGAAAAGGTTTTACGCTTATAGAGTTATTAGTTGTCGTACTTATTATCGGTATTTTATCGGCGGTGGCGTTGCCGCAGTATCAAAAAGCGGTGGAGAAATCCCGCGCCGTGCAGGCGCTGCCCTTGTTGAAAACTTTTTTACAGGCGCAGCAAACTTATTATCTTGCCAACGGGCGCTATGCTTCCACGTTGGAAGAGCTGGACGTAGAACTGAATTGGACGGGTACAACGCGCTGGTATAATGGCGCTCCGGCCCGCTCCAACGGGGATTGGTCTTTACAAACCAATGACGCTTACGGGGGCGTTTATATGGGGCGCATCAGCGGGCCGTACAAAGGGGCGGGGTTTATGATGACATATAAATCCACTTCGGCTTTGCCGCTGGAAGGCCGCGTGTATTGCGTGGAGCGCAGTGCGTCGGGCATGAAGTATACGGCGGAAGACGGCGCGTATTGCCATAATATCATGGGGGGAACTTTCTCTCATAATACGAATGGCAAGATATATTTAATGCCCTAGTTCCTTTTGTACAATTAAAAACCCCCGGCGGATAACCGGGGGTTTTTTAATTATTCAAATAGGTTGGAAGATTCTAATGCGTTTAAGGCTTTGGGGATGTCGTTCACCACCACAATCCACCGGCTGATGT
>JAUNWB010000106.1 GCA_030540535.1 Elusimicrobiales bacterium | reverse complement strand
TAGCGAATGGAAAAATCATAGGCAACTGGCAAAAAACGCCGGGAATGAAAACGTCTAAATTGGAAACATCCTTTTTTATCCGTAAACACGGGGTGGATAAGGCTGCGCTGGCGGCGGCCCAAAAACGGTATTTGGATTTTCTGGCAGGGTAAAAAGAACTGATTTTTTCTATTGAAACGCGCAGTGTCAGTATTATGTTTTGCCGCGTTTAGCATGGGAAATAATTTTTCAGAATACGTATGGCTCTTTAAACGTATATTGTTTGGCGGCTAACGGAGACGCGGCAGCGCAGGCTGTATGCGGCAGCTACGGGCAAATTGAAAAGACGGATGTTAAGTACACTTATTATTATGTGGAAAATTTGTCCCGTGTCTGACGCTTCTAACTGAATGAATTGACCTGAGATTGTGGAGTGACAAAAGATAAATTTTTTGTTATAATATTTGTACCTAGTTGTTTAAGTAATAATTAGGACCGGAGGCCAACGGCTTCCGGCTTTTAATGTGATTTCGGTAGGATGGCTGAGCGGTCAAAAGCAACGGTCTGTAAAACCGTCGGGCTACGCCCTACATAGGTTCGAATCCTATTCCTACCACCATTTTTCCTTACTAAAAAAGCTTCTTTCGTTGTTCTTGGCTTCCTCGGGTACCTCGGGCTCCGCCCTTTCACAGTACACACTCGGTCGCCAACGCCTAGAAAGAAGCTTTTTTATTTTGAAAAAATCAGCGCGTTCTTGCGCAAATTATTCTTATGGGTAGGAAAGCGGGCAAACAGACCCTGCGGGCCGCCCTCCACGTTAGGATTCGAAAGGCGGAGCGATGTTTTTGTTTGAGGGCTGAGCCCGAAAGGTAAAAACCGCGAGCCCGGCCTGCAGGAAAAACGTGTCAGCGTTTTTACCGGAAGGCGAACTCTATTCCTACCACCATTTAAACCACCCGCAAGGGTGGTTTTTTTATGGGTAAAATTCCTTATTCTCCGCCGGGCAATATCCGGCCAAAATTGCTAAAATATCCCTATGCAGAAGACGAATACCACCCCTTTGATGAAACAATACTACGACATCCGGGCCAAACACCCGGGTATCATTCTGTTCTTCCGGCTAGGTGATTTTTACGAAATGTTTGACGAGCAGGCCCGCGAAGTCAGCGCACTTTTGGGCCTTACGCTTACCGCGCGCCACGGCGTGCCCATGTGCGGCATTCCCTTTCACGCGGCAAACAACTACATTGTACGGCTTCTTAACGCGGGGAAGAAAATCGGTATTTGCGAGCAAACCAGTTCGGTGATGGATAAAAACACCAAACTTTTTGAGCGCAAAGTCACGCGCGTGATTACGCCCGGCACGCTGATGGAAGACTCCCTTTTGGACGCCAACCAATCCAACTATTTGGTGTGTTTATCCGTTCATCCGCGCGGGTGGGCGCTTTCGTGCGTGGAGGTTTCCACCGGCGAGTTTTGGGTCAACCAAAACGATAAAGATTCTACGCTTACCAATTTGGCCGCCGCCCTGGCGGCGATTAATCCTTCGGAAGTGGTGGGGGATAAGGATTCGCTCGAACAGCTTAAAAATAAAGTGGTGCTTCCCGGCAAACTGACGCTGACGGAACAGCCCGCTTTCGAAGGGGACTACACGCTCCCCGCCAACTGGCCCGCGCTCGGCGCGTGGGGGGATAAGAAAAAAGCCCTCGCCTGCGCCTTGCAAACCATGAAGTATTTAAGTGTAACGGAGCCCAGTTTTAAAACCGTTTTAATTCCGTCCTACCGGGAACTCAAAGACAGCCTGCAGATTGACGAAAACGCCGTGGCTTCTTTGGAGCTTGTCAAAAGCCAGGAGGGCGGCCGCCGCGGCAGCCTGTGGGCGCTCTTAGACCATACCAAAACCGCCGTGGGAAGCCGTAAACTCAAAGAGTGGATTTTGCACCCGCTGATGGACCCGGGCGAAATAACCGCGCGGCAGGACTGTGTGGAAGGATTTGTAAAAAACCAGTCCGCGCTGGCGGATTTGTCGGCACTTTTGGAAAATATATCCGACGTGGAACGCATCATGACGCGTACCGCCACCGGCACGGCTTCGCCGCGTGATTTGTCGGGCCTTAGGCAGTCGCTTCTGAATATAGACCCGCTTTCGCGCTGGTTTGAAACGTACGGCAATATTGCGCCGCACCTGCGCGCGTTGTTTGAGGAAAATCTGCCCGTTCTTAGGGAAATGTCCCGCACGCTTTACGACGCGGTGGACGAAAACCCGCCGCTGAAACTTTCCGACGGGCACGTCATCCGCGCCGGCTACAACGCCGAGCTGGATGAACTTCGCTCGCTCAAACAAAACGGCCGCAAATGTATGGAAGAAATGTGCGCGCGCGAGCGGGAAAAAACGGGTATTCCCACCATGCGGGTGGGGGTTAATTCCGTTTTCGGGTTCTATTTTGAAGTTACCAAAAGCCATATTGCCAAAGTGCCTTTTAACTATGTCCGCAAGCAGACGCTCGTCAATGCGGAACGCTTTATCACCGAAGAGTTAAAATCGCTGGAAGACAAAATTTTAAATGCGGAACAGAAAATCATCCGGCTGGAAAGTTCGCTGTTTGATGAGGTGCGCAAAGCGTGTGCCGCACGGATTAACCATGTAAAAGCGTTTGCGCAGATTGTGTCGGAACTGGATGTATATATGTCGCTTGCACTGTGCGCGATGAAGGGCAACTACGTCCGCCCGGTGGTGGACAACGGCACCGAACTGCATTACGAAAACGGCCGCCATCCGCTGGTGGAAGCGACTCTTCCCTCCGGCAGCTTTGTGCCCAACGGCCTTGCCATCGGCACGCCGGAAAACCAAATTATGCTGATTACCGGCCCCAACATGGGCGGTAAGAGCGTGTTTTTGAAGCAGACGGCCATCATCGTCATTATGGCGCAGATGGGGTCTTTTGTGCCCGCGTCGGCGGCGCGCGTGGGCGTGGTGGATAAAATCATGACGCGTATCGGCGCGCACGACGCGCTTTCCCGCGGCAACTCCACTTTTATGGTGGAAATGAACGAAACCGCGCACATTTTGGCGTCCATGACGCCGCGCAGTTTGATTTTGCTCGACGAAGTCGGGCGCGGCACGTCTACCTTTGACGGCATTTCCATCGCCTGGGCGATTGTGGAGTATTTGTACAAACCCGCCGGCGGGCCGAAAGTGCTGTTTGCCACGCACTATTTCGAACTTGTGGACCTGGAAAACAAGTACGAAAGCGTAAGCAACTGGCACGTGGACGCCAAGGAATACAAAGACGCGTCCGGCGAAAGCCGCCTGGCGTTTTTGTACCAAATTCTGCCCGGCGCGGCGGACCGCTCGTACGGGATTCACGTGGCGGAAATCGCGGGGCTTCCCGCGGCGTGTACCCTGCGCGCCAAAAAAGTGCTGAAAGATTTGGAAGCCAAAAAAGGAGCCAAAATTTCCGCCAAAGAACAGGATATGGTAAAAGATTTGTTTTCTTCGCCTATTGTGGAAGAAATCAAAATGGCGGACCCGGACAAGCTGACCCCGCTGGCCGCCCTGCAGTTAATTTGCGAATGGAAGAAACGCATCAATGAGTAACATACGCGTACTGGACGAAAAAACCGCCGGGAAAATCGCCGCCGGAGAAGTAATCGAACGCCCTGCCGGGGTGCTGAAAGAGCTTTTGGAAAACGCGGTGGACGCGGGTGCCACGTGCATTAACGTGGATATCGAAGGCTCCGGCAAGGACTTAATCCGCATTAACGACAACGGCTGCGGTATGAGTGCGGAAGATTTGGAGCTTTCCGTCCTGCGTCACGCCACCAGCAAAATCCGCGCGTTTGACGATTTGGAAAATTTGCATACGTTCGGTTTCCGCGGGGAAGCGCTCTACTCCGTGGCGGCCGTTTCGCGCATGACGCTGACCAGCTGCGAAGAAGGCGGAAACGGAAACCGCATTGAACTGCACGCCGGGAAAGTGGTGTTAAAAAGCCCCGCGCCGTCCATTAAAGGCACGACGGTGGAAATCCGCAACCTGTTTTACAATACGCCCGCCCGCCTTAAATTTTTGAAAAGCGATTCGTACGAACGCGCCTGTTTGTTAAAGGTAATTGAAGAGAGCGCGCTCGCCAATCTGTCCGTGGCGTACCGCGTAACGGTAAACGGGCGCGAAGTGTATAATCTCCCTGCCGAAAACGGCCCGCTGGCCGGTGCCGTTCCCGCGCGCGCCAAAGCCATTTTGGGGGAAGAAGTCAGCCAAAGTTTGGTATTTAAAGAGTTTGAAGAAATGGGCCTAAAACTGTTCCTTACGCCGGCCGACAAACTCGTTTCCGTGCGGGACATGCAATACGTATTTGTCAACCGCCGCCCGATTGATTCCAAACCGTCCAGCAGGCCATTTATAAAGCCTATCAGAACGTCCGCCCGAAAGACCGTCACCCGGCGTTTGTGGCGTATATGACGCTTTCCCCGGCGGATTTCGACGTAAACATCCACCCGCAAAAGCGCGATATCCGTTTTGTAAACGAAAATAAAGTATTCGGTTTTATCATGCACGCGGCGGGGGAAACCGTTTTCCAAAACGCGCGCCCGGTGGAAGTGGGCGTGGCGGCCCCGACTGTGGATTTGCCGCCTGCCGCCCAGCCTGCGGCCGAAAAAATATTTGTGGGGGAACCCGTGCGTCCGCAATCGTCCGGCAATACGTTTATGTCCGCCGCGGCATTTTCCCCCGCCGTTTCCAAACCCGATTTTGCCCTAAGCCCGGTTTTTTAATGCGCGAAACCGAAGAGCCCGTGGGGTATGTGGCGCGGCCCGTTGCGCCCGCTCCTGCCGAGGAAATTCCGTCCCCGGATTTGCAATCCCCCGTGCGGGAAGAAGCTCCTTCCGCCGCGGATTTAACCGCCGCGGGCGAGCCTGCCTGGTACCAGGGGCCGTATCATTATTTGGGCCAGCTTCAAAAAAGTTATTTGCTGTTTGAAAATCCGCTCGGCCTCGTGCTTATCGACCAGCATGCCGCGCAGGAACGCGTGTTGTTTGAACATTATCTGGACGCGTTTGATAAGCGGGACGTAAAGGTGCAGAAGTTGTTGTTTCCTATTCATGTGGATTTGCCGCCGTCCAACGCCGAAACGTTGCTGTCGTGGGCGGACTGGCTGAAAACGGCCGGGTTTGAGGTGGAGCCTTTTTCCGCGCGTACCGTGCTGGTGCGCTCCATGCCGCATATGATTCGGTTTAAAGAGGACGATATGAAAGAATTTATCGTTTCGCTTTCGCAGGTGGTGGGGGATCCGTCTAAATCCACCGAAGGACTGAAGCGCAAAATGGTGGCCATGCTGGCGTGTAAAAAAGCCATTAAAGCGCATGACCAAATTTCGGCCGCCGAAGCCGAAGGCCTCCTGGAAAATATGAAAAAATGTAAAGACGGCATGCACTGCCCGCACGGCCGCCCGTGTGTGGCGCAGCTTAAAATGAAAGACGTAGACAAGCTGTTCGGCCGCTAAAAACATTTGCACATACAATACCCCGGGTTTTCGCCCGGGGTATTTTTTTGTATGGGCGGGCGACTGGGGAACCTAGCCGCTGGGGGTTGTATTGTTTTTTTTTTTTGATAACATGGGGATAATCCAGGTTTGGCGGCTTAT
>JAUNWB010000105.1 GCA_030540535.1 Elusimicrobiales bacterium | reverse complement strand
CTCAGGACCGTATGGACGAAAGTCCTTAAGGGTTCAACTCCCTTTCCGCCCATTTAATTTTTGGTTGCACACATGAGAAAGAATGACATCTATCGGCCGTCTGCAGCGTCTTTAGGTAAAAAGAAGCGCGTAGTCCGGCGGAAAAAGGGGTCATCCTTTTTTTTTAAGCTGATTTTCCTGTTGTTCTTTTTTGGTATTTGCGCGGGTTTAATCTGGGCCGCCGTAAAAACCTATCATCTTATTACCAGTTCCCAAATTTCCGACTGGCACGTAAAAACCGTGGCCGTTTCCGGCGTAACGGGCAATTTTAATAAAGAACTGTTGGCTCTTTCCGCTCCGTACGAAGGCAAACCCTTTGCAGTTAAAGACGCGGTGGCTCTGCGCGGGGAAATTATTAAAAAATATCCGATGTTAAAAGACGTCAGCGTCAAACGCGGGCTTTTAAGCGGCAAATTAAAAGTGTCGGCCGAACACCGCACGCCGCTTGCCAAATTCGTCCTGCCGGATGCGTCCGTCAAATATATCGACCCGGACAGCACCGTCTATTCCGACCCGAACCCGGATTTGCTGCACCCCGTCCCGTTCGTGGAACTGGAAGGAACCGCGCCGGAAAAATTGGATACAGAATTTGTAGACTTGGTGGAAAGCACCTTAAAACTGGGCAAAGAACTGGATTTTGCGTTTTTACGCATGAATTTAACGGAAAATACGGTTAAAATGTATATGCCGGACGGCAGCGAAATTGACTTTGGCAAAGCCGTCAATTTAAAAAAGAAAGCCGCGCGCGCGGCGCAGATTATTGCGCGTTCCCGCGGCCGCTACAATGAACCGTACACGCTTAATTTCGAATTTTTTGAAGACGGAAAAGTTTTTTTAACACAGAAGTCCCATTAAGTTTTATAATAGAACTAGAGCAATTTTTTTCAGGTGGTTTTTATATGGCAAAAACGAATCTTATTGCAGGTTTGGATATCGGCAGCGGCAAGATTACTTGCGTCGCCGCCGCGCACGATTTTGAAACGAATACCTTAAAAGTGCTGGCCGGCCGCAGCGTGCCGTGCCGCGGCTTAAAAGGCGGCATGGTAACCGATATTCGGGAAACCTCCGCCGCCGTTATGCACGTATTGGGCGGCATTGAACGCGAATGCAACCAGGAAATCGGCGGGTTATACGTCGGGGTGCGCGGTGCGCATTTGGAATCTTTTTCCAACCACGGTACGTATAATATTTCACGTATGGATAAAGAAATCACCCGGGCCGATATGGCGCTTGCCATCGAAAACGCCAAAGCCATGCCCATCAAAAACGATAACGAAATCGTAGACGTCATCACCCAGGGGTTTTCCATCGACAAACAAAAAGGCATTAACAACCCGGAGGGGATGGAAGGCTCGCTCTTGGAAGTGGATGTACACATTACCACGGGTTCTTCCACCCACCTTAACAATTTGGCCAAAGCCATCCAGCGCCCCGGTTATAAAATCGACCGCATTTTTTACGGGCTTGTCCCGCTGGCCGACACCGTGCTGACGCCGGAAGAAAAAGACCGCGGCGCGATGATTATTGATTTCGGCGGCGAAACCATGTCCGTCGGTATTTATATAGAAGGTATTTTAAAATTTGCGCGCGATATTCCCTATGGGTGCGATTTGATTACCAAAGATTTGTCGTTCGGTTTGCATACGTCGCGTCAAAATGCCAAAGAAATTAAAGAAAAATACGGCGTATCGTTCCCTACGTTTTTAGATGAAGAAGGCGAAATCCCCGTGCTGTCTTTGGACGGCCGCACGACGAATAACATTAAAAAAAGTTTTATGCTTGAAATCATCCAGCCCCGCGTGGAAGAACTGATTGAACAGGTGGGCGTCGTGCTGGATTCGTCCGGTTACAGAAGATGTTTGGATACGGGTGTGGTGACGGGGGGCGGTTCGCTGATGCCCGGCATTACGGATCACTGTATTAATATCTTGGGATTAAAAGAAGTGCGGCGCGGAGCAGTCCAGCGGGATCTTATCACCAGCGACGAAGAGTTTTTTGACGCGCAGTACAGCACCGCCATGGCGCTTACTATTTATGCGTCCGAGAATGCCGAGTACGACGAGTATTCCGGCGGCTCTTATGAAAAGGGCTCTTCTTTGTTCGGCAAACTGGGCAAATGGTTTAAAGGCGTGGATATTTTCGGCGGTTGATAACGGAGAATTTTTATGAAAGATTTATTTATGCCGGCCGATTTATTTGAAAGCAAAAAGGCCAAAATTAAAGTAATTGGTGTGGGCGGCGGCGGCGGAAACGCCATTAACCACATGTTGGCGTCCCGCCTTAAAGACGTGGATTTTATCGCCGTCAATACCGACGCGCAGGACCTTCGCCGCAACCAGGCCCCGTATCTCGTGCAGGTGGGGGAGAAAATCACCAAAGGGCTCGGCGTCGGCGGGGACCCGGAAAAAGGCAAACTGGCGGCCGAAGAATCTAAAGAAAAATTAAAACTCATCATCGGCCAGTGCGATTTATTATTCATTACGGCCGGGATGGGCGGCGGCACGGGTACGGGCGTGGCCCCGTATTTGGCCAAGCTCGCCAAAGAAATTTACGGGGACGAACTCTTAGTCGTGGGTGTAGTAACTCGCCCGTTTAATTTTGAAGGGTACGTGCGCGAAAAACAGGCCGACCTGGGCATTAAAGAGATGCAGAAGTACGTCGACTCCATGATTATCGTGCCGAACGAAAAACTCTTTGCCAACATCGACCCGGAAACTTCTTCCAAAGACGCTTTTAAAATGGTGGATGAAGTACTCCTTCAAGCGGTGAAAGGTATTTCCGAAGTAATCACCCAACCGGGTGAAGTAAACATCGATTTTAACGATATCCGCAAAGTAATGAGCCGCTCCCACAAGTCTTTAATCGGCGTGGGGGAAGCCAGCGGCGCGGGCCGGCATTTGGCGGCCGTAAAAAAGGCCATTTCGTCGCCCCTTTTGGAAAACGCCGACATCCGCGGCGCAAAAGGGTTTATCGTACACTTTTCGGCGGAAGAAAACCTGACGCTTTTGGAACAGGGCGAGGTGATGAACCTCATCCGCCAATATGCCAGCAACGATTCGATTATTATGTTCGGGCATTCGTACGATTCTTCTTTGAACGGCATGTTCAAAGTCACGGTGATTGCTACGGGTTTCAGCGCGGAAAAAGCCAGCGTGTTCAATGTGCGCCGGCCGCTTCTGTCCGAAACGTCGCCCGTTAAAAAGAAGCCGGCGGAAGTGTTCGCTCCGTTTGAGCCGAAAGGCCCGGAGCCCGAAGATGCCATGCTGATTCCGGCGTATTTGCGCCGCAAAAAAAACAGGGTGTAAGCCAAAGGAGATTATATGGCGGTAGGACTTCAAAGTTTATTAAGAACGGTAGTGGACAATAAAGCGAGCGGGTTGCACATCCGCGGCAACTCGAACGCATACGTGCGTTTGAACGGGCAGATGAAGACCATTGACGACAGTTTTATTTCCAACGACGACGTAAAAAAAATGGCGTACGCGTGTATGGGCGAACGCGAACGCAAAATGTTCGAGCAGTACAGCTCGGTGGACTTTTCGCTCGACGCCAAATCGTACGGGCGTTTCCGTTTTAACGTGTTCCGCCAGATGGGCAAAATTTGTATGGCGGTGCGTCATATTCCGCTTAAAATCCCCACGTTTGAAGATTTCCATTTGCCGGGCGATATTTTACGCAAAATGTCCGAAAACCGCCGCGGCCTTATTTTGGTGACGGGTATGACCGGCTCGGGGAAAACGTCCACCTTGGCCGCGATGATTGACCACATCAACAAAACCCGCGCGGGCCATATTCTGACGATTGAAGACCCCATCGAATTTATGCACCCCGACAACCGCTGTATCGTCAGCCAGCTGGAACTGGGGGTGGATACGCCTTCTTACACCAGTGCGCTGCGCGCCGCCATGCGCCAGGACCCGGACGTACTGCTCATCGGCGAATTGCGCGACCCGGAAGTCATGCGCGCCGCCATCGGCGCGGCGGAAACGGGGCAGCTGGTGCTGGGCACCATGCACACGGTAAACGTTACGCAGACGCTTTCGCGCTTGGTGGACGCGTTCCCCGTGGAACAGCACGATCAGGTCCGTCTGCAGCTTTCCGAGTTAATCCGAGGTATCGTCTGCCAGCGTTTGCTTCCGACGATTAAACCCGGTATGCGCCCCGCGCTTGAAGTGCTGGTTTCCACGCCGCAGGTGCGCAAACTGATTTTGGAAAACAAACCCAGCGATTTGCAAAAAGCCATGCAGATGGGCGACTTCTACGGCATGAACACGTTTGACCAGTCGCTCGCACGGTTGTATAAAGAAGGGTGTATCGATTTGGAAACCGCCCAGAACGCCGCCACCAGCCCGGACGCGATTATGCTCGCCATCCGCGGTGTGACCGACAGCATGGACGCGGTGGGGTAAGCTATGCGCGTAAACGGAATGTTAATCGCCATAGACGGTACCGCGGGCACGGGCAAATCGAGCGTCGGCAAAGCCGTCGCGGCCAAGCTGGGATACGGCTTTTTAAGCACGGGCGAAATGTACCGCGCGCTTGCTTACAAAGTGTTCGAAAAACAAATTAATCCCGAAGACCACGACGCGGTTTTATCCGCCGCGCGCGCGCTGCGTTTTACGTTTGCGCGCCAGCCGGACGCCGCGCTTAAAATGTTTGTGGACGGCGAATTTTTGGGCGCCAAACTCCACTTGGAAGATGTGGGAAACGTCGCCAGCCGCGTATCCACCAACGCCGAAGCGCGCCGGGTTCTTACCGAAAAAATGCGCGAAGTGGGCGAAAACGGCGGCGTGGTAATGGAAGGGCGCGACGTGGGAACCGTAGTGTTCCCGGACGCGGAAATTAAGTTTTATCTGGACGCATCCGCCGAAGAACGCGCCAACCGCCGCGTAAAGCAGTTAAAAGAAGCCGGCCAGCCCGCCGATTATGACCAAATTTTAGCCCTGATTAAAGAGCGGGATTACCGCGATTCCCACCGCGCCGCCAGCCCCTTAAAACCGGCGGCTGACGCGCTGATTATCGACACCTCCGCTCTCAATATGCAGCAGGTAATTGAAGCGGTTTTGGAGAAACTCGAGCATCATGCTTCTTAATTTGATAAAATTAATTGCAAGGGTTTATTTTAAAACCTTTTACGATTTTAAGGTGGAGGGGTTAGAAAATATCCCCAAAACCGGCGCTCTTATCATAGCGGGGAACCATTTGTCCAACGCCGACCCGCCGGCCATCGGCAGTTTTGCCGGGCTGGTGCGCGATTCGCGTTTTGTGGCCAAAAAAGAGTTGTTTTCCGTGCCCGGCCTGGGGTGGTTTTTCCGTCGCAGCGGCTATATTCCGGTGGACCGCGCCCGCACGATTGGGGACTTTGGAGCCCTCAAAGAAGTGGTGCGCGCCTTGGAACAGGGCCAAAGCGTGGTGATGTTCCCGGAAGGGACGCGCAGCAAAACGGGTAAACCGCAAAAACCCAAAAGCGGCATCGGTTTTTTGGTGTACAAAACGGGCGCGCCCGTTCTTCCCGTAAAAGTGGAAGGTACGTTCGGGTGGCCGTGGGTGCGCAAAATCCGCGTGAAGTTCGGCACGGTGATTCATTTGGAAAAAGA
>JAUNWB010000104.1 GCA_030540535.1 Elusimicrobiales bacterium | reverse complement strand
CGTAGTTTATTAAAGTTATTGTATAAAATGGATAAAGATAAGTTCCTATCCAATTTTGTAAAAAAGGGGTAAAATTTGGCATAGTTCTCAATTTTTAACGTTCAAAAAAATCAATAAAGCTAACATAAATTGCAATTGTAAATTCGTCCGCTATATGAGAGAAACTACTTTTCACTACGTTAACTCTTCAGGTACATCAAATAATATACATGTAGTTAAATAGTTATTTGAAGAAAAGTACTTCATCCGCTATTGCCGAAGCGGAATATAAATAAGGAATTGCAATGAATGCCCCGCCGCAGGCTTTGTATGTGGCAGCTTATAACGAATATTTGGAGGAGAATACAATGAAGAATTATAGATTAGGCAGTAATACCATGGAACATTATACTTCTTTAGAAGAATTAGGAGCTGCCTACAACTGTAAACCATTTAAACGAAAGACCTCTGATCCAAAGAAGTTGCAGGATCAACAAGAGCGATTTTGCAGTAAGCATATTTGTAAGGCTTGCGGGAAACCTATGACTTGGATTTCAGGAAGCATTATGACTTGTACAAATTCGGAATGCAAAGGAATCAAAATTGAAAAAACAGATAAAGATGGAAATATTGTTAGCACAAACTATATTACATCGTATAATCTGCTTGATGAAAAAGGTGCAGAAATTGCAAAGAATATTTTTACTTAAATCAGCTAATGTCTCCATCCGATGTGTGATGGAGAAAAAATATAATTAAACAACAGAAGGAGAATTAAAAATGAATAAAAGTGATTTAGCAAAGGCAATTGCCGAGAGAACTGGTGATACCCAGAAGAAGATTAAGAGTGTATTAGATGTAATGCAGGACGTTGTATTTGCAACATTACCCGCTGAGGAAGTAAAACTAATGGATGGCGTTACCCTGTGTAGTGTACATAAGGACGCTTGTACCAGACGTAATCCGAGAACTGGAGAGTCCGTGGATGTTGAAGCAAAGTATGCTCCAAAATGCAAGTTTGGTACTCCGATCAAGGCAGCTCTTAATGCTTAATTGAAATTAAATAACGTGTAAATCAGATCTTTCTTTCCTATATCCGTAGGCGAAAGTCTACGGATCTTTCAAATGACGCGGGGTGGAGCAGTCTGGTAGCTCGTCAGGTTCATGCCCTGAAGGTCGTGAGTTCGAATCTCACCCTCGCAATTTACCGGTTTGACGGTGATAATCTACTGTGAGGTAGATAAAGGTGATCTTACAAATCATCGCCATAGAAATATGGTCAATTCAAACAAAACTGACATGCCAAGGATTCAAAAGATCCTATTTCGCGTAATGCGGAAATAGTATCATGAAATAAGGAATGACAAGGTGATTCAGGGGCGACCGCTGAGAATCATTTTCTGACCGCAAATCAGATAGTTCATGCAAGCTTATGAAGATATGATGGTGAATCAGGAGGATATACAGTCTGAGTAATTATTAGACGAAGGCGATATCCAGTTGTATAAGTGAGTTGGGATTTCCCAAAGTAGCTTACATAACCGTTAAGTAGGAATAATAACCGAAAGACATGGGTGTGTGTGGTATTTTGTAGTCCAAAAGACAACGAAGCCGCTGACACAGCACATACTCTGTAAGATTTAATTGAATGGGGACCGTACATGGCACCTGTATATGATATGATGTGAAATTTTAAAAAAAGAATATCATTTTACAAAATACATTTGACAAATTAAGCGAAAGCCTGTGTCACTATATGATGAAAGCAACCTAATACTGTAACAGTAATGTAATACAGTCACTGAGGAGTCTCGCAAGGCTCTGATGTGTTTAATGGAATCTGCAAGGTTCTCTTAGCGGAGATTTATGGCGCGGCAGTGTCAACTGAATGATGAAATTAGAGTAATCATATGGTATTAGAGATCAGCCACTCTATCAAAAAGGCGGTTGCGGAAAATACTTATTGTGAGCTTCGGCTGCAATAAGTGGAAAACGGAAGAACTCATAATGTCCGGAAAGGTTTCCTTATTATTTGTGTATTCTCAGCAAATAAAATAATAAATGGATGTATACATGGTGTAAATGGATAACACTCTAGCCTTCCAAGCTGGAATTGTCGGTTCAAGTCCGACTGTATACTTTGTGATAATCTATAATTATTATCACTCAATCAATAGCGGTATAGCTTTTTGGAGCTATAGGGGTGAAACCTCCCCTCGGCGGAAGGAAATGTCCGCTTAATAAACATGTAAATTACTTTTATGTATGATACTTTTCGGTGAGGTAACCCTCCATAACATGGTGTGTTTTGAAAGAATCTGGGAAAAACCGAATAGATAGTGGCGGAAATAGACGTAAGGTAGGGACCTGCGGCATACTCCTGTTATAGTGTCTGCGAACTCAGCGCCCGA
The DNA here is from genome assembly GCA_030540535.1 of Elusimicrobiales bacterium. Taxonomy (GTDB): domain Bacteria; phylum Elusimicrobiota; class Elusimicrobia; order Elusimicrobiales; family Elusimicrobiaceae; genus Avelusimicrobium. The sequence continues at coordinate 3,271 of JAUNWB010000104.1, read as the reverse complement.
ATGAGGGGTAAATATCGGTTATCCACCGAGGCGCACCAGTACAGGAAAAACACTAAGAAAGCAATGTTATATAGCAAAATGCTACTTATAGCAAGTGCACGAAAAGGCAAATAAACAATCCGAGTAGTTAAAACGAACAGGCGTTAAAAAGGCTGCGTATGAGTATTGAATCTCATCTATCTATTATGGCCCTGTGGTCTAGTGGCAACGACACTGCCCTTTCAAGGCAGTAATGCAGAGTTCGAATCTCGCCAGGGTCATTAAAACCTTCGTCACAAATATCTCATCAAACGGTAGTGCAAGCGGGAAGAAATAAGTTAAGCGCAAGAGATATGCGAGACTTATACAGTTACCCGCAAGCCAGTTGGTTTCTGCGAAGGTCACCAACATGTTAAAAAACGCCCAGTAATCATCCAGAAATGCAACATTTGAGAGTCTGATACACTGGCTCTGGATGAACAGGTTATAAATTAGCGATTAGGCAATTTACGCCAATGCTCACTGACAAATTCCCACTTAGAGAGTCGGAACCGCCAGTAGCTGTTGACATAAACTATATACGGAAATCTATTCGCGAACATAGACATTCACCAGACCTTTCATAGAAGAACAGAAAGATTACTGGGCGCTTAATTAACATAACACAATAGCTATAAAATAGCAATAATATATTTAAAAATACGCTCCTGTGGTGAAATTGGCAGACACGCCAGACTTAGGATCTGGTGGAGTGATCCGTGTCGGTTCGAGTCCGACCTGGAGTATTTATAAAATACAAAAATTGGAGAGTCAATCACAGCGGCCTGTGAACCGGTCTTGAAAACCGTGGGTCTGGCTAATAACCGGATGGGGATCGACACCTCGGCTCTCCGTTATACGGGAGGTAGTTGTTGTGGTATTAGTGGAGGCAAAGAAAAATGGGAAACGAGCTATAATCTCGTTACAGGATTATGTTTCTTCAGGAGATGTTATATTAGCACCAAACGTATAACGGTTTAACTTCTGTAAAAATTTCATCTGAAGTATCAGAAAAATTTAAAAAGCGCCAAAAAATGCATGAAAATAAGGAAAAATTGGAAGCATATCAGGATGCTTATGATAGAGTCTATGGAACAATAGCAGCCCGGAGGCGAGAGGAAGAAGAAGCATTTTTAAGGATAAGTCGGAATTTGAGAAAATATGATTTTTTTGGGGAGGTAAACTGTAATTGGTAGCAGACCAAACTGTAAATTTGGCACCTTCGGGTTCTGATGGTTCAAGTCCATCTCTCCTCATTTTTGAGGATGTTATATCCCCCCTTTGGTTAAACTGGTTTTGCGCAGAGCCGATCCGGACAGTTACCCTTTACGCCGGATAATAAAAATGCAGACGTGGCAGAGTCTGGTCGAATGCGGCTCCCTGCTAAGGAGTTAACCGCTGCGGCGGTTCAGAAGTTCAAATCTTCTCGTCTGCGCTTATTTGGTTAAACGAAAAAAGCACCGTATTTCTACGATGCCCTTTCGTTCCACATATTTCTCTCCTTACTATCCTGTGAAATACAACTGACCAGGTTGCTTTCAAGCGTAAGAAATGATATCATGTAGAACCATCTGCTCATCATTATTATATCATATACAGATTTTTTGTCAATTAGGCGCTTTTTCAAACATTCAATTATACCTAAGATGCATATGTGAGCATGGGATTTGTATTGTAGCCTTGTGTAGCAGAGAATGGTCAGTTCTCTACCGCATCCGCAAATTCATCTCCTGAATGATACTTGCGCCCAGTGTTTATTTTATGAATTACTTATTGTCTCTGTATATGGCATACAGCAATCCTAAAACTGCTGCACACGCAGAAACTATCGAGCAGATGGTTTCTATTCCCATGTGACATTCCTTATCTACCCATGCCACCACAGATGGATTTACTATATCACAAATAATATGCATCATACAATACTATTTAAGCGCCCATGGTGAAACTGGCAGACGCAACCGGTTTAAGCCCGGTTTCCATTGGAGTGAAGGTTCGAATCCTTCTGGGCGCATTATGCAGGAATAGCAGAACTGGCATATGCAACAAGCTCAAACCTTGTATTATTATGGGTTCGACTCCCATTTCCTGTACTATTCTCCTATAGCTCAGTCGGTAGAGCAATCGGCTGTTAACCGATGTGTCGTAGGTTCGAGTCCTATTGGGAGAGTTCCATTTTTGCATTACTAACTTTTTAATCCTAAGTTGTTATTTTGTGTGGGGTGAACGCCCCGAATTTGTAATCATTTGTATTTACTTCTTTCCGGGATGACTGTTGCAGCGGTCATTCCACACAAGATAACAACGTGCGTTATCTGCAAATAACACAAATAATAGCGCCTACTGCTTAAATGTAGGAGAAAGAAGGTAAAAAATAATGTTTACAAATGATCTACAAATTTTTAGCAATGAAGAATTCGGCCAGATCAGGACTCTGGTAATTGACGGCGAACCGTGGTTTGTCGGGAAGGATGTCGCGGTTGTGTTGGGATATGGTAATCCACGCGATGCTCTTTATAAACACGTTGATGAAGAAGATAAGGGGGTCGCAAAATGCGACACCCTTGGAGGGAATCAAAATTTGACAATTATTAATGAGTCTGGTATTTATGCATTAGTTTTCTCCAGTAAACTACCATCAGCCAGAAAATTCAAGCATTGGGTAACATCAGAAGTACTCCCTACTCTCCGCAGGCATAAAATATATGCATCAGATGACACAATCGAAAATATACTAAACAATCCGGACTTTGGGATTAAGTTGCTAACAGAATTAAAAGAAGAACGCCAAAGACGGAAAGATGCGGAAAAAACTATTAAAGAGCAAAAGCCATTGGTAGATTTTGCAAATCAGGTTTCTAATTCTAATAATCTGATCAGTATGAATGAAATGGCGAAGCTTCTCCGTGAAAAGGATATACCAATTGGAAGAAATGGATTATTTGAATGGTTAAGAAATAAAGGTATTTTGATGCAAGATAATGTCCCATATCAGGAATATATTAATAGAGGTTATTTCAAGGTAAATGAATATGTTCATAAAGTTGCTGGTGGCAAGTATAAAGTTACTCCGGTTACATATGTTACGGGGAAAGGTCAGCTTTTTATTTCAAATAAATTAAAGAAAGAATACAATATTGCTTAGAATGATACTAAACTGCCGAGTTGGGTAATTCGGCAGTTCTTTTTATCCTTCCTTAGCTCAGTTGGTAGAGCAGAGGACTGAAAATCCTCGTGTCGCTGGTTCGATTCC
>JAUNWB010000103.1 GCA_030540535.1 Elusimicrobiales bacterium | reverse complement strand
GATGTTGGTGCCGGTGGCAATCAACACGCTGGAGAGAATAAACCCGATGGTTTGCAAATCCGTCATAGAAGCCTCTCCCAAGCCGCCGTACAGGCCGCTGAGTAAAGCGGTTAAACCGCCCGCCACGAAGAAGCCCATACCCCAGCGGGCCACCACCGCTTCGCCGTAGCGTTTTAAGAGCGGGTGGACAAAACCCATCATGATGGGCAGCACGTTGTTGATACCGAGCATAATCATGCTGGAAGCGGATTCGCCCAAGTTGGTGCGGGAGCTGAGTTCCGGCGCGGTCGTTTTACCCAAACCGATCTGGAGGGAAGGAACGGCCATCGTCAAAAGGGAAGTTTTGTTGCTGGTGGAGTGTACCTGCAGCGAGAACGGTTTTCCGTCCGCCTGCATGATTTTAGTCCAGTATTTGCTGTCTTCTTTCGGAAGGCGGATGTAATAGTCTTTCAGCACCGTGCGTTTGCCGGAAGTTTCCACAAACCACACGCCGCCGTTGGCGTCCGCCAGCAGGTACCCTTCCGCGCCGGACGGCAGGAGCGAAGCGTCCACCGTCGCCATCATATACGCGGAGGAAGAACCTTCATGATAAAGCTCTAAGGTGCGCACTTCGTAACGGCGGTTGGGGGCTTTTTCCAGCTTAATGCGCAGCGGACGGGGCATATTCAGCGCGCGGGCGCCTTCGCCCAGGCGGAAAAGCTCGCCGTTGGCGTTGGGCATTTCAAAGAAGAAATGGTCCATTTGGCCCGGAGCCAATTCCAAATTGCGCAGTTCAAAAATATGCTCTTTGTTCAGCACCACCCGGTTGTATCCGGAGGTTTTAATAGAAGAGTCAATCGCAATATCTACATTTTTTAAGATGCTTTCCACTCCGGCTTCGTCTTCCACCGTCAATTTAAATCCGTCTTCGGCCACTTCGGCGGGTACGGCGGACGGGCCGGCGTTAATCCAGGAGTCGGTTTCGACCCCGGTGGAAACGCGGCGCGCTTCGTAAACCGGGTGGACGGTGTTTTCGTGCAGGCCGGGTTCTTCGGGCACGTTTACGCGGGCGGCTTTCTTGCGGCTGAACAACTTGCGCAGCGCGCGGTAGCCTTTCTGCGCCATTTTGGCCATTTCAAAAACGGGAAGACCGCAGTACAAAATGCGGGAATTGGAAGAAGAGGAAGCTGCAGGTTTATTTCCGCCTGCGGCGGCGCCCTGCGTTTTTACGGCGGCCGGAGCTTCGGTGGAAATCGCCGGGACGGCGCCGGTTAATTCGACGGGAGAAAGCGCTAAATCGGCCGCAGGCAGCTTAACGGCCGCCAGCGGAGCCGTCAGTTTGGGAGCGGCAACCGCGGCCGGAGCCGGTTCCGGGGCGGACACGGGCTTGGCGGCGGCCGGGCGGGTGCCCAGCGCCATCCATTCTTCCGTAGCGGCGCGGCTAAAATCGGCGTTTAAAGCGTTGGATTCCAACCCCTGGCGCAAAAATTCGCGCATGCCGGCGGACGGCACCTGCGCCTGCGCGCCGCGGGCGACGGACAATTCCACCGGCAGACCGTTCGCTTCGGTATAAGCGGCAAGTTCGCTCCAGAAGAAATTGTCGGAAGCGTTGTCCTTGGCCCAGGCGGTTAATTCTTCATACGCGCCCTGGCGGAGCATACCGCGCGCGGTGATGGCGGCGGCAACATCTTCAAAAGCGGAGCCTTTGGCTTTTTCGTAGAAAGCAACCAGTTTCTGCACGTCGGCTTTCGAACCGAACAACCCCAGCGCGGCCGCATCGGCCAACGCGGCGCGGCAGGCGAACAAATCCGCAAACGCGGAGGAAGCGGGATCTTGCGCGGAGGCTAAAGAGGAGGAGAAGTCTTTGCCGGCGAAAGAAGCGAAAGCCTCGGAAGAGGACTCTAAATCCGTGCGGTAGAAGCTGACGGCTTTGCCCAGCTGTTCGGGCAACACGTGTTTTTCAAGCGTTAAGGTGACAAATTCGTTACGTAAGAGGAGAGCGCGTTCCGGCAGAGAGGGGACCGTCAAAATGCGGGCGGCCACGCCGGTGCGGACGCCGCTATTCATAAGGGCGCGAATCTGCAGCACCGAAGCCGGACGCTGAAGCTGCGCCATACGCGCCACCTGGCTGCGCAGCGACGTGGGCGCCACAGGGCGGGTCAGCCCTTTAATAACGGCGCGCCCGCCGCGGGCAGCCTGCGCAAAAGACGGGCTGACGCTGCTGAGTACAATACAAAAGCTGAGTAATAAAGATAATAACGCTCTCATAAAATCTCCTCTATTAAAGTATTGCAAACAAATGCGAAAAAAAGTAGGGCCAAAAGACCCAGAATATACTGGTTTTTGGCCCTACTCAAAAATGGGACTCTGTTACACTGCAAATAAATACTACTGGAAATTGGTTTGGACTGCTGCAAAACTGCCGGGGATACAACACGGAAAACGGAAATCCGCCCCGCCGTCTGCGGTTTTATCCGCTGGGGCAAGCACCGGCACGCAAGTTGTAACGCTTTGGCGCAGTACATAAAGGCTCCTTTTATCCGTCTCCACCTTTATTTTAGTAAACTTTTAACCTGCCGGACAATGAAATAAAAGGCCCATTTTTTGCATAGGCCTTTTAGATTAGAAAAGAACTTTTTTACCAATACGCGCCGCTTAGTTGCAGCATTTTTTAGCGAGAGCGCGCACCACACACGGCGGTACCCAACGGGACACGTCCGCCCCGTACCGCACCGCCTCCCGCACCGCAGACGAGCTGACAAACATCCATTCCGGCCGGGCAGGAAAAAATACCGTTTCGGCTTCCGGGTAGAAAGACTGGTTATAATAAGCATTGGTAAATTCGTGCGGCACGTCCTGCGCGCTGCGCAGCCCGCGGACAATTACGTTATACCCGCACTCTTTTAAATAATCCGCCAACAAACCGCCAACCGCCACGGCAACAGTAACACCCGGCTCCGCAAACAACGCTTGCTCCGCCAGGGCGCGCCGTTCCGCCAACGTAAAGAGCGGATTTTTTGTTCCGTTGGGAATCACAAGCACCCTCAGCGTGCCGAAAACATCGCGCGCGCGGCGGATAATATCCAAATGACCGTTGGTGATCGGGTCGAAACTTCCCGTATAGATGGCTTTTTTTGTGTTCATGGCGTTTCCTCCCGTGCGGGGCTCTGTATATTATGGTATCATAATTTTATGATAAAAAACCCGTTTAGCGAAGAAATCTATCTCCGGCGCACCCATCCGCACAAGCCGGACCTGCGCGACGAATATTTCCGCGACCAAACAAAAATCATTCATTCACTCCCTTTCCGGCGGTTAAAACACAAAACGCAGGTGTTTTTCGCCCCCAATAACGACCATATCTGCACCCGCATCGAACACGTGCTTCATGTGGCCACTATCGCCGCCACCATCTGCCGCGGCCTCAACAAAAGCGGCAAATGGGAACTCAGCGAAGACCTGGCCTACGCCATCGGCCTGGGCCATGATATCGGGCACGCCCCCTTCGGCCACGAGGGTGAACGTGCCATCGACGCCTGCTTAACCCGCCCCAAACGCTTTTTGCATGAACTCAACAGCTACCGCGTGGTGGAACATTTAGCCAACTACGGGGAAGGGCTGAATTTAACGTTTGCCGTAAAAGACGGTATTATCTGCCACTGCGGCGAAGACTTCGCCAACAACCAGCTCCGCCCCGCAGAAAAACCCAACGATTTGGAAAAAATAACCGGGCGCAACCAAATGCCTTCCACTTACGAGGGCTGTGTTGTGCGCCTGGCGGATAAAATCGCCTATTTGGGCCGCGATATTGAAGACGCGGTAAAGGCCGACCTAATTACCACACAGGATATTCCGCAGGCCGTGCGCGAAGAAATCGGCGAGTCCAACGGGGAAATTATCAACACGCTGACGCTGGACCTTATCAATAACTCCAAGGACCGGGACTGCATCGGCTTTTCCGACGATAAATTCGCCATTATCTCCCAGCTGCGCACCTTTAATTACGAACGCATCTACCACAACCAGCAAATGCGCCAGCGCAAGGAAACCATCGATAAATGTATCCGCGATTTGTTTGCGTATTTCCGCCGCCTGTTTGAACGTTATGGGTTTGATTACGACGCGTATACCGCCGAGGGCAAGCAAACGGCCTTTAACTTTGCCAAATACATGCGCTCCATGAAAAAGGTCTACCGCGAAGATCCGGCCTTGGTGGATGATATCATCGCCGATTATATTGCCGGGATGACCGATTCCTTTGCGCTGGACGTAATGGAAGATGTAATTTTGCCCAACTCCATTAAATTCTTCAGCTAGGGCCCTGCGGGCCGGGCGTTCTCAGAAAGTGACTTCTGATTAGAGGAGCCACACTGTGCTGGTAAAGTCGCCAAGCAACGCTTAACGACCTTGCAGGCCGCGCATTTCCGGGGAGCGACCTCTGATTAGTGGAGCCACATTGTAAACGTAATGTCGCCAAGCCTTGCGGGCCGGAAGTTCTCAGAGAGTGACTTCTGATTAATGGGGCAACACTGTTCTGATAAAGTTGCCAGGCCCTGCGGGCCATGCTTTTTCAGAGAGCGGCTTCTAATTAATGAGGCAACACTATGCTGGTAAAGTTGCCAAGTAACGCTCAACGGCTTCGCGGGCAGGCGTCTTCTTCTAACGGGGCCACGTAAGAAAACCAAGTAAGATATTTGAGAAGCTCTCTTTCACAGAGAGCTTCTTTTTTACGCATATAAACGGGGAACACCTCCGGAGGGGTGCCGGAGGTGTGAGGATAAAACGTTCGGTTATTAGTAATTACAGGTACGGGGCATATTCGGCAAAGAACGCCACCACTTTATCCATGCCTGCCACGCTGCGGTTGGCGCGGGCGAAATCCGCCGCAGTAAAACCGTCGGCCAGCTGAACGCCGGCTACCACTTTATCTTGTTCCACGGAAGCGGCTACCGCCAGGGCGCCGCCTTTGCGCATCGATTTTACTTTCAAGATGTTTTGCTGTAAATCGGTCTGTTCCAACAGGACAAAGAATTTGCCGGGGCGCAAATCAAACACCGCCTGCACGGCGGGAATAACGCCGGATTCGTTGGCCTGGTTTTTCAAAGCGAGGATTTTTGTCGGAAATTCGTTCTTGTACAAATTGCGGATGGAGCGGGCGACGGCCTGCAAGGTGGAAGCGTCTTTGGCCAGGTGAAAAGCATTGTTGCCGAATTTGTCCGTCGCCATCAAATAAGAGGGGTCTTGGGCGATGGATTCCAATTCGCCGAGGGTTTGCACGTCGCCGGCTTTTACGGCGGCCAAAAATTTTTCACCCATTTCGGCATTCCGTTTCTGCAGGCTGTAAAAGCGGACCATTACATCGCGTTTATTGACCATATCCGCCGTCGGAGCGGCTTTCACCATCGTAACCATTAAACAAGCGATTAAAATAAAAAGAATGTTTTTCATAAGTCCCTCTCTTATATTACCAGTATCGCTTTTTAAGCATAAATTTACGAGGGTCTTTGGTCCTAGGACCGGCGGAATTTGGGCCTATATTTTTCTAGGCCCTACCCGGGGAAACAGCGTTTGGGTTTGTGTGCGGACGGGAAAAAACGGGTGAAGTGAAACTCCCCGGGCTCCCGCTTGGGTGTGCTGTAAGATATACAAATAAATATCCCCCAGCGTAGCTGGGGGTTTTTCTCAATACGGGCCTAGCCCTC